>JAUVUS010000176.1 GCA_030600865.1 Bacteroidales bacterium
AATTAACTGAAAATATCAGGTTGTTGCTTTTTAAATATTCATCAACACACCGGATAAATCGCTATTTTATGCTTGGAGAATTTACCGAAGGATCGAAAATAATACCAGAAATAGCCGAAAGCCTTGAAGATTTCGAACATTTACTTGACACACACTACGTTATTATATTTTACTACAAATTTGCATGTATGTATTTTGGTAACAGTGATTATAAAAAAGTAATTTATTGGCTAAATAAAATTATCAACATGAAAGATGTTGATCTTAGATCAGACATACACAGTTTTGCCCGAATATTAAACTTAATAAGTCATTACGAATTAGGTAATCTGGATTTGGTTGATTACTACATCCGCTCAACGTATCGATTCCTTATAAAGAAAAACGATTTGCATTTATTCCAGAAAATCATCATGAAATTTGTACGGAAACTAAATTCGATTACCCGAGACCAGTTAATTGATGCTTTCAAAGACCTTAGAGAACAGTTATTGCCTTTAAACGACAAATTTTACGATCGCAGACCATTTATTTATTTCGATATTATTTCGTGGCTGGAAAGTAAAATTGAAAACAGGGATATACAGGAAATAATTCGTGAAAAAGCGCTTAAAAAAATAAGTGATAATATTTAAGCCTTAATTATTAAACTTTTATTTCAATTACTTGTCAAATAGCTTGTATCTTATATAAACTTCTCAAAAACACGAGTTATGAAAAAAATTTCCAGCTTTCTATTAATCACAGTTATAAGCCTAAATATTATGTGTGCACAGGATCGTATCACCGGAAAAACATTTGCAACACGCTCCGAAGTTATTGCCAAACACGGAATGGCAGCAACCAGTCAACCTTTAGCAACGCAAGTTGCATTAGATATTTTAAAAAAAGGCGGTAATGCTATTGATGCAGCTATTGCAGCAAATGCAACACTTGGCTTAATGGAACCTACCGGAAATGGTATGGGTGGTGATTTATTTGCAATTATTTGGGATGCGAAAACTCAAAAGTTATATGGATTAAATGCAAGCGGGCGTTCTCCAAAATTATTAAGTCTTGAATACTTTAAAGAAAATGGATTAGAGAAAATTCCTTCACATGGGCCACTACCCGTTTCTGTTCCGGGCTGTGTTGACGGATGGTTCGAAATGCACAAAAAATTTGGATCAATGAAAATGACAGAGATACTAGATCCAGCAATATCGTACGCACGTGAAGGTTTTCCTGTTAGTGAACTTATTGCTTACTACTGGGGTCGAAGTGTGCCTTTTTTAAAAAAGTTCCCAAATTTTACTGAAACTTTCACAATAAATGGTAAAGCTCCGGTAAAAGGTGAAATATTTAAAAATCCATATTTAGCAAATACGCTTGAAAAAATCGCTAAAGGAGGTCGTGATGTTTTTTATAAAGGAGAAATTGCTAAAGAAATCGACCGCTACATGAAAGAAATGGGTGGTTTTATTTCTTATGAAGATCTTTCAAATCATAAATCGGAATGGGTTGAGCCAATTTCAGCTAATTATCGTGGTTATGATGTTTGGGAACTTCCACCAAACGGACAAGGAACAGCTGCATTACAAATATTAAACATTCTTGAAGGTTATGATATTGCATCCATGGAATTTGGAAGTACAGAATACATTCATGTTTTTACTGAAGCTAAGAAATTGGCTTTTGAGGATAGGGCAAAATATTATTCCGATATGGATTTTAATGATATTCCTGTCGAAAAGCTTATTTCCAAAGAATATTCTGATGAAAGAAGAAAACTTATAAACCTAGATCGTGCTGCCAGAAATTATCCTGCCGGTGAATTAGAAAAAGGAAACACAATTTATTTAACTGTTGCCGATCAATACGGAAATATGGTTTCGTTAATACAAAGTAATTATCGTGGCATGGGTTCAGGAATGACACCCAAAGGATTAGGATTTATATTACAAGATCGTGGTGAACTTTTTAGTTTAGATGAAAACCATATGAATTGTTACGCACCCGGCAAAAGACCTTTTCATACTATTATTCCTGCTTTTATAACAAAAAATGGAAAACCATATATGAGTTTTGGAGTTATGGGAGGCTCTTTGCAACCACAAGGCCATGCACAAATTGTAATTAACATGATAGATTTTGGAATGAATCTACAAGAAGCTGGAGATGCTCCCAGAATAAGGCATGGAGGAAGTTCTCAGCCTACAGGAGAAATAATGAAGGATGGAGGAATTCTATATCTGGAATCAGGTATAGATTATGAAGTTATTCGGGAGCTAATGAAAAAAGGACATAAAATTATGTTTGATTTAGGTGGTTATGGTGGATACCAGGCAATTATGTACGACAATGAGAATGGAGTTTATTATGGAGCTTCGGAATCAAGGAAAGATGGACAAGCAGCAGGTTATTAAATAAAGAAATAATTTATTTTATGGATGGATCATTATTATTAGAACTGATAAATAAAAGACAAAGCGATAGAGCTTATTTATCAAATCCAATCGAAGGAGATAAACTTGAACGAATATTAGAAGCAGGAAGATTAGCGCCATCAGCTTGTAATGCTCAACCCTGGAAATTTATTATTATTGATCAACAGGAGCTAAAAAATAAAATTGCCGATTGTACTTCCAGCAAAATTTTAGGTATGAATCATTTTACAAAGCAAGCTCCGATTCATATTGTAATTGTTGAAGAAAAAGCCAATTTTACTTCAAATGCCGGTAGTTTAATAAAGAATAAGCAATTTCCATTAATAGATATTGGTATTACTGCAGAACATATATGTTTACAAGCAGCAGCCGAAGGTTTAGGAACTTGTATGCTTGGCTGGTTTGATGAGACAAAAGTAAAAAAACTATTAAATATACCTAAATCAAAACGAGTACCTTTAATAATTACCTTAGGATATCCTGCAAGCGAAACACGCGAAAAAAGGAGAAAAGATTTAGATAATATCACTAGTTATAATAGTTACTAATTTAGTCAACCATATTCAACCATTTTGACTACTTTGAACTTGAAATTTGAAACTCGGAACTTGGAACTCGAAATTCTAAACTACATTAACTTCCATTTCCAAATCAATTCCAAATTTTTCTTTAACTGATTTTTGAATTTCCTGTGCTAAATATAAAATTTCCTGGCCTGTTGCTCCTCCATGATTAACTATTACAAGAGCTTGTTTATTATGCACACCTGCCCTACCTATGCTTTTACCTTTCCATCCCGCCTTTTCGATTAACCAACCTGCCGGAATTTTAATCAGCTCACTTCCTTGAATATATGTAGGCATTTCCGGGTAATATTTTTTTAATTCATCGGCTTTATAATTTTGCACAACAGGATTTTTAAAGAAGCTACCGGCATTTCCTATATCTTCCGGCTTTGGCAATTTTGATTCTCTTATATTTATAACCGCTTGTCGTATGTTCTTTATATTTATCTCATTATACTTTCCAAGCTCCTCTTTCAAATTACCATAATCAAGCTTAAAAGCAGGCTGTTTATTTAACTGAAAAGTGACATAATTAATAATATGTTTCCCTTTAAATTTTCGTTTAAAAATACTATCACGATAACCAAACCGGCAATCTTCATTTTTGAATAAATGAATTTTCAACCTGTCAATTTCCAGTGTTTCAACTTCTGTAATAACGTCTTTTACCTCAACTCCATAAGCTCCAATATTCTGAATTGGACAAGTACCAACATTACCGGGAATTAATGATAAATTTTCAATACCTACCCAATTTCTATCAACACAATAATCTACCAGCTCATCCCAATCTTCGCCTGCTCCAACTCGTATTTTAACAAAATCATTTGAATCATCAATTATTTCAATTCCTTTAATATTAGGCCGAAGTACATAACCTTCAAAATCTTTTGTAAATAAAACATTACTTCCTCCTCCTAAAATTATTAAAGGCAAATTTTGTTTTGGATGTAAATTAAAAAAATCTATTAATTCAGTAACTGAGGAATATTCAGCAAAATAGCGGGTTTTAACATCAATGCCTAAAGTATTATATTTTTTTAACGTGAAATTTTCTTTAATCTCAAGCATAAGTTGTTATTTTATTGTCCAAAGATAAGGATTGAAAATTATAAATGCCTAAATAATTAGTAAAGTAAAAAACGTGAAGCGAATATATATTGCAGTTACAAATGATTTAGTCACCGACAACAGAATTCATAAAGTTGCAAGTACTTTATTGAAATCAGGTGCCAGAGTTACTATTATCGGGAGAAAAAAACCAAAAAGTTTACAGCTTAAGAATCGTCCTTACCATACTAAGCGATTTAAATTATTTTTTAAACAAGGTCCCGGGTTTTATCTTGAATACAATATCCGCTTGTTTATCTATTTATTTTTCAGACGATTTGATATTATTGTAGCCAACGATCTAGATACTTTACCAGGAGCTTATTATGCCAGCAAATTTAGATTTAAACATTTGGTTTACGATAGTCACGAATATTTTACCGAAGTTCCTGAACTGGTAAACAGAGACTTCCCAAGAAAAGTATGGAAAATTATTGAAAGAAAAATTCTACCCAAAATAAAATATTCGTACACTGTTTCTGAATCCATAGCAAAAACATATCAAAAACAGTATGGCATAAAAATGAAAGTGGTACGAAATGTTCCGTTTTATATTGATCAGAATCTTTCAGATAAAAGTCAAAAAAATGGTATCAAATATATTTTGTATCAAGGTTCGTTAAATGTTGGTCGAGGATTGGAACATATAATTAATGCCATGCAATTTGTTGAAAATGCAAAACTCATAATAATAGGCAATGGCGATATAAAAGAACAGTTAAAAAAAAGAATTCTGGATAAAGGATTAACTGAGAAAATTGAATTAAAAGGAAGAATCCCGTTTGAGGATTTACCTACGGAGACTGCAAAAGCCGATTTAGGAATTGCTCTCGAAGAAAACATTGGATTAAACTACTATTATGCCTTACCAAATAAACTTTTCGATTACATACAAGCAGGAGTCCCCGTTTTAGTTTCTCCCTTTCCTGAAATGCAAAAGATCGTGAATAAATACGAAATAGGAACTGTATACGATCATAAAGATCCGGAATCGCTGGCACAAAAAATCTCAGAAATATTTAGGTTAAAGAATCGTTACAACAAGTGGAAAGAAAATACATTAATTGCTGCTAAAGAACTTTGCTGGGAAAATGAAGAAAAAATTCTGATAGCAATTTATTCAAAACTGGGAATACATTTCAAATAAGCTTTAGTTTAATTTTATATTTTAGGGGTATTAAATTTGGCATACGTTTTATAGAAAAAATTTGATGCACAATATCAGTGATAATAACTTAATCCAAAAAATTAAGCTTGGCAATAAAAATGCTTTTGACAGCTTATTTTTTAAGTATTATAAACCTCTATATCGATTTGCTTTACACTTCTGCAATAATTCTACAATAGCAGAAGAATCTGTTCAAAAAACTTTTATAAAAATTTGGCAAAATAATTCAGATTTAATTCCTGCAGAAGATATTGGAAAACTTTTGTTTGTATACACTAAAAATGCCGTTATAGATGAAATTAGGAAAGATGGTGTCAGAAGAAAACATGAGGGGTCAGTTATAACAGAAATTATGATTGATGAGAATAATTCATGTGATGACAAATATTGGATAAAAGCCATTCTGGAAACAGGTATTGAAACATTACCAAAAAAGGCAAAGGAAATTTTTCGTTTGGCAAAACAAGAAGGTTTAAGCATAAAAGAAATTGCTGATTATTTAAAAATATCAAACAAAACAGTTGAAAATCAACTTACTATTGCATACAAAAAGTTACGCCGA
>JAUVUS010000063.1 GCA_030600865.1 Bacteroidales bacterium
CGCTACTGCAAAAATTCTTTATGAATTATTAAAGAAAATTAAAAATATACAGGAACAAGGCGTGGAAATAATTATAAACTGGTATTACCACCCCGAAGATGAAGATTTATTGGAAGAAGGCGAAATTATGTCGGAAGCACTTGATCTGTCATTCAACTTTGTTCCAATTATTGATGAAGAAAAAAACGACCTGTAATACCAATTATTTTTCAAAATGTCGTATCATTAACTACCCGCCTGCCGGACGGGCAGGTATTGAAGTTTAGAATGGTTAATGCCGTTATATATTCAATGCCATATTTGTTTTTTACAAATATGGCATTTTGAATAATAAACGATATAATTTACAGATCGTTTTAATTTTATATATTATTGGTTATTTACTTAATTTCATTGATTTTATAGCTTTAGTTTTTCCCGAGCTTGTTAAGTTAGTAGCATCTCCATACACATAGTAAATATCTGTTCCATAAGTATGTACTGATATAGGGTTTTTACCATCAGAAAAATCACCGGAAATTGTGTTCCAGTCTGTTCCATCAAAAAGATAAAGAGCTGGATAGTGCGATTCTGCTGATTCAAATTTTTCGGTGACAAATATTATGTTTCCATCACTATCTATAGCCATTGCATAGGAGCCAAGTAAAAACCATTCGGCATCATCTGGAATTAGATTTTCGACTGTTGAAGAACTTGTGACTTTATAAGCCCCACCATCATAATCACCGCTAAAAGTTCGGGTGTCGGAACTAAAATATAATTCAGAACCGTGCTTTCTTAGTTTTATATCGTAAAGCCATTCCTGTGTCCATTCCAGGTCTGTATCCCAGCTTGTTCCATTAAGATGCTTAATAAAAAATGTATCATCAATTCTATAATGTAAATATAGTGTCCCATCAATATTTTCAATTTTGGGTTCCCAAACGTTTCCTGTAGCAATAAATCCATTTGCATCTCCGCCCACTGTTTCCCAAACTGTACCAGTCCATTTAAATATTTTTAAATCCCAGTCGGGATATACTTTTGCTGCCAGGTATAGATCATCATTTAAAACTTCAATATCCATATCAGAAGGAGAATCATCATAACCCATACTACCGGCAGCCAGGTTATTCGACCATGTTGAACCATCAGACTCATGAATATAAAGAGAATCACTTTCAAGAGCAGCTAAATATATCTTAGAAGAACTAATTGCTATTCCCATATTACCTATGCCTGTAATATCGCTTGGTAAAGTTCCTCCTGTACCGGTCCATGAGTTTCCACTGAGCATGTAAACAGCAGGTGTACCATAACCTGCGCTAACATCTTTAAGCACTCCCAAATAAATACTGCTTCCATTTTGTTTGATTTCTGTAAATCCAATGGCATCACCGGAAGTAACAACAGTACCTAAATCGGTTTTTGTATAGCTTATTATTTCAGGATCATCGTTATTACTTCCACTCCCTTCTTTGGTTATGTCGCTTTCTATTTCATAATAATGTTCATATGTATTCCAATAACTGTCTGTAATGGAATAAGTATAGCCTGTTTTTACTTTGTAGTAATAAACTTCATCCGCATCAACATAATGTTCGCAAGATAAATCAGTTGTAGTTTCTACTGTACGGAAATTATTTAAATCATTTTCTGTAGCATACAAAACTTCATAGTATTTTCTAATAATGTTTTGTATTGGACTATAATCGTTTGGATCTGTCCAGACAATTAAATTTTCACTTTCTGTATAATTTCTTGTAACTTCAGTAATAGTTACTTCATCAGGATCAAAAGCATATCCAGTTTCAATATCGCTATAAGGGCCAAAACTAGCATCATCAGAATGTGCTCTTACTTTATATTGATATTCCTGACCTGGAATAATTTGATCTTCATAATAACGAAAATCATCCCAATTTGTACATTCTGTCCATGCAATATCCATCCACTCTGCAGTTGTGTTATTTAAACGGTATACATCATAAATTTCAGCATCTGAAACTGCTTCGTATGCCAAATGCACTACGCCCATGTATGTTCCATCAGATGCTATAAACGTTGTAGGTTTTGGTAATTCATCTTCTTCGCATGAAATACAAAAAAGAATAACAGGAAGAATAAATAATAAAAGAAGTTTTATTTTTTTCATAATAATTAATTTAAAAAATTAAGAAACGCAAGATATAAAAAATAATTATTGTTGGCAAAGCAATAATTGTGCCATGATAAGGTGTAGGTATGGTGGTGGTTTTGTTTAACGAGTATTTATATAAAAACAAAAAGCCCTTGAAGATCAAGGGCTTTAGTGTAAAAAAGCGGTCTGGACGAGACCTTTCTTATCTTTATGTATCTTTACCTAGTTTTACTAAACGTAATGGAAATCAGGTAGTAAGAAAAATTTACTTACTTATAAATTTGCAATTTAATGTATAAATATGTTAATTTGCAACACAAATGCAACACAAAAAATTTCTTACTATGGAATCGTATTATCCCTATGTAAAGCCAAATTACATCACAAAGAATGGAGACACTCCTGTGTATATTAGATACAATTACAGCAGAGTAAAACGAGCTTTTATTCCTGTAAATATTGATATTGAGCCTAATCATTGGGATTATAGAAGAAGAAAGCTGAAAAAGGCATGTCCTGATTATGATAAATATGAAAAGGAGATTAGAAAATTAAATAATCGTATTAGTAAAATTATTGAGTATGCAAATGATCATTATATTGATCCTACTATTGAATTTGTATTATTAGAATTAGAAAAGGATAAAGATTATAATGGTAAGAAAAATAGGATTGACTTCTTTGAGCAGTTAGATGATTTTATTAAAGAGCGAGATGGCAAGGTGTCAAAAGATACAATAAAGGATTATAATTCACTTAAAAAGCACCTTAAGAAGTATTCAGAGCATACAAAGGATGATGTTACATTTAAAAAAATGGATTTGAAATTTTATAACAGTTTTGTTAATTATTTGAGATATGATTCTGTTAAACCTAATAAAACAAAAGGTCAACGAGATAATACAATTGGGAAGCAGATAAAAAATTTGAAGATTTTTTTGCGAGATAGAATGGATCAGGAAATTATCCAATTAATTAATTTAAAACCTTTCGTAACTATAACAGAAGTTACAGATGCCATTTATTTTAGTGAAGAAGAATTAACAATTCTTTATGAATTAGATTTAAGTGAGAATGAAACTTTTGATCAAATAAGAGATTTATTAATTGTTGGATGTTTTACAGGTTTGCGATATGGTGATTTAAATAAACTAAAACCGGAGCATATAGATAAGGAAAAAGAGTTGATACAAATTAGACAAGGAAAAGTGCAAAGAAATGTAATTATTCCTTTAATAGATTATGTACCCGCAATTATGGAGAAGTATAATTATAATTTACCAAAAATTCATTTAAATGAATTTAATAAGGAAATAAAGAAAATTTGTAAAAAGGCAGAGTTGAATAATAAAATTGTTTTGACCTGGAAAAAAGGACCTGATGAAGAAGTAGAAAAGGTTTTTGAGAAGTGGGAACTTGCAACATCGCACGTTTGTCGTCGATCTTTTTGTACAAATATGTTTTTAAGTGGTGTTCCTGCTGAAGAGTTGATGAAAATATCCGGACATAAAAATTCTGATTCATTTCTTAGATATATAAAAATTGATAATTTACAGGCTGCAAATATGTTAAAGGAACATCGAAATAGTAAAAATAAAAAGAACTAATATGAATATTTTTTTCGAACTCATTTTTTGATGGAATAGGGTGTTTTTATTTTTATATAAAAATCTTATATTTATCCTATAAAATGTAGCTAAAATGGATTCTAAAATATTAAAATTAATAATTGTATTCTTGTTTGTTTCTTTATTGTGTAAGGCTGAAACTCATATACAAAATGATACTATTCAATCAGGAGAAGACTTCTATCTTTATCCTACTCCCAGTGAAATATTTGAGGTAATTGACAGAGAAAAATTATCATTTAATAAAAATTTGCTTAACCCAGTTGATAATGAACAAAAATACATCCTTTCAAAGGAAAAATATTTGAATTTAGGAGTCTTTATTGCTGATTTGGCATATTGTACTCTTTTTTCCAGAAAATCCATAAGTAAAGATTACTATGAAGCTATATCAAACCTTTGTGGTTGTTTGTTAATTTCTTCTGATTTAAAAGGATGCCTGAGCAATGAAATTGAGAAAAATATTGAAAATGTTGATTCTGTTTATAAAACAATAAATATTTATTATAATGATATAATGCAGGAGCTTACTGCAAATAACAGCAATAGTGTTATGTTTATAATAACTACCGGAGCATATATTGAATCTTTTTATATTGTGTTGAATTTAGTTAATGAATATTCTGAAGAAAATGTTTTATTGCAAAAAATTGCAAATGAAAAATATGCATTACATAATCTGCACAGATTTTCGAAACGTTTTACAGATGACCCGAATATTACTGATGTTATAAGATATCAGGAAGAAGTTTTAAAAATATTTGATTCATTTGTAGTAGAGGAAGGTACAAAACGATCATTTGAAATTTCTAAAAGTGGAAAAATAAAATTTACTGGTGGACCTAAAATAATCATGAATAAGGGACAGTTTGAAAACCTGAAAAAAACTGTTGAAAAGATAAGAAACGAGATAATTAACTAAGATTTATTTTGACTTAAATTACTTTCTGATTTTAGTTTTAATTTTCTATCAAGCTAACTGAAACCATGTCGATATAATAATATGCAATTTTATTATCATCAATCTTTTTCTTTAAGGTTTTTCTTATACCGGACGTATTTAAGGTTAAATATTGGGTATTTATATCAGAATAAAAATTACCTATTGTAAGGTATTTTTCACCTCCCTGGGCAATTAGCGTATCCGAAACTTCAAACCAGATATCCTTTTCAGTATTCATGAAACTTGCATCAGCTTTTATTTGGGGAGAATATTTAAGCACTTTGGTTGAACCTCTTCGTTTAATTCTTTTTTTAGAAATATAAACTCCTATATTATTAACTGCATAAGTTGAATAAGTAGCAATAGCATAATGAAATTCAACTTCATAACTTTCCCCTTGTACTAATGGTTCTTTCAATTCAGTTTGCAAATACTCCCTGTAATTTAATATTTTAGTTTTTATTGAGTCCTGAGGTGGTTTTTCAATTAAAATAATTCCGGCATAAGCCTGTCCATCTTTAGCATACATATGGCCAATAAAGTTATTTGGAACATTAACCTGAAACTTTGAACAGCTATTAAAATAATCGCTTGTTCCTTTTGTGGGTAAATACCAACCGGGGATTAATTCTTCAACAGGGTCATCTATATAATCATTAGGACAATTCTCGTAAATTTCAAAACTAGGATTAGTAACCAGGTTCTGGGACTTAGCAAAGAAAAAAATAAAGAGAGAATAAATAATAATTACATATTTCATCATCTAAATTAATGGTTAAAACTCTGCAAATTTGCTTGCCTGGCAGTCAGGGTAGTCAGGTTTCATTGCAGCCACATTAGTCTTTTTTACTTCTAAAATCAGTATTCGTTAATCGGTGTTCTTAAATCAATTTCAAGTATTTTGTTTTAAAATGAATTTTATAAAACCTATGGATTTTTAGTCCATAGTGGTTTAGTTAAAATCCTAATTTAGGTGCTTTCCTCCAGAGAATCTGTATTCCTACACAGGCACGTATATCTATTGGATCTTCCGGTCTTATATCTTTTGCTAAAATAGTTACTTCTATTATCATCGTAATACTTTTATCAATTGTAAAACCAACTGACTCTACATAGTCATCTTCAATGTTATCATAGAAAACCTCTTTGGTTTCGGCATTTATTAATCTATAACGTACTGGAGAATAGCCTGTTTCTGTACAAACACTCATCTTGTAATCCTTTTGACCGTAGAAAACTGCTTTATAAGTAAAGCTTTTGTTAATCTCAAGCAGAGCACTCCTGGCCTGGCCATATTGTTTAAAATCGTATGAGTCATACATCAGGCAATTTTTATGATGATGGAATCCCTGGCAACTTTGAGAAAAAGCATTTGAGGGAAGAATTAGTAAAAATATAATAGCAAATATAAGTAGCTTGATGTTTTTTAAAGCCTTCATAATTAACGATTTATTCTATTAGTTTTTAACAATTGTTTTTCTTAATTCAATAATCTTAGATTTTACAGATTCAAAATCATCCATATCATAAACAACTTCGTCTCCTCCTTTGAAAACCAAGTGATTTTGCTCATCTTTCTGAACACTTACATCAACATGTTTTTTACATTTATCCATAAAATATTTAATCGAGTCAAGCTGCTCAATCGTTGGTTTAATATCGGGGTCTTCTTTATATTGAGATAAAAAATCGTAAAGATTATCTATTATAATACTTTGCTCAAGAATTTTTTCGTTAATCACCTTTGAATCTTCATAATTGATACTATTAACCGCCAGATAAAGTGACTCAACAATAGATCCTGTATAAATCAGAACTAAAGTTTTATTTCTATTTGTATATTCTAATTCGTCCTTTATTTCATTAATCGATTCTTTAATAATAGAACAAAGAGAATCTTTATTATTGATATTAGTTTCAATATTGAAAAATAAATCAGGGCTTTGAATATTGCTTAATTCCAAATTTTTACTCATTTTCAGAATAGTCTTAAAGTATTCTATTGCCAAAACATTTTTTTCATTCAGTATTAAATAAGCCATATCTGCAAAATAGACCCCGATATTGAGTGCGATGATATTTGATTCAAAAACCTGATCGGCAGAGCTTAATGGGTTAATTAAATCTGGTTTTAGTTCAAATTTGTCAATAAAAATCTCATTAAATATTTCATCAGGGTCAGGTACCGAATAAACCATTGCCATAATTGAATCAGAAATTAGTTCGTAATCGTCAGGGTCTGATTGTGCCTTATTCTGCTCTTTCTTATTATCGTTAACACACATCGAAAATATTAAAGCTGCCAGTAGCAGTATTAGTATTTTAAAAAATTGTTGCGTTGAATTTCTATTTTTCATCAGCTTTTTAATTTAGATAATATGATAAATTTTAGTTTACCTCCAATTTTTAAAAATACATTTTGCATTAATGAAATATACAAAATCAAATTCATTAGCCAAATAATACCCAGATTAAAAACAAAGGTACTTATAGAATTACCTGAAATAATTTTTTCAGGAGCTAAAAAATGAGATCTTCCATTTTTCTTTATTGGTTTTGTATATATTGGTGCATTCGTTCTAATCAGGGTATTGTTTATTTTAGTTAAAAAATTATCTTCATATTTTTCTGATAAATAATGTCTTAATTTTTTATTGTAGAAGACTTGCTTCATGATTAAATAATCTGATCCAATTTCCTGAATCTTTTTATCTCTATTATTTAGTAAATGATTATAATTTTGCTCGTATTTGTTTTTTAATATTCTAAGTGTATTTTTTGATGTTTTAATATCCGCTAAAAAAGAATCAGACTCCATGTTTAATTTAGCAGGAAAGTTCTCAGCCGGCATATCGTAAGCATTTATTGTATTTTGGTATAACTGCACTAATTGTGTTACAGTACTTTCATCTTTATTTTTGCAAGCTAGTTCTATTTCTTCTAAAATATTTTCCAGTTCAGGGATTAAAAAGACTATTAAATATTTAGATTCATTAATATCCCTATCCAAATCAAAAAAGTTTTTTGCCAATTTGTTATTCTTAAACTGATTAACAGTCAGGCTTTCAAAAGCCCATCTTGTCACCATTAGATCTGCTATTACAGGTGTTGCTATATGAGCTTTAAATCCTTTATTGATTTTGTGATATTCAATAATTATACCTCCTAACAAAATTTGAGGAATTACAATTAAGGGGATCGATATATAAATTGCAATGGCAGATCTTAGAGAAGAAGATAAATTTAAACCTAACAAATTACCAAAACAAAAAACACTAAAAAGAATCAACCAGAAATCTGAAAGAACATCTTTTATTTCTAATATTTTATTTCCTACAAGAATAAAAAGACATGCTTGTAAAGCTGAAATAGAAATTAAGTATGCTACTTTTGAATTGATATATGCAAACCTGCTTAAACCGAGAAATTTTTCACGCATTAGCTGAATTCTATCTCCAATAATTTCCTCGGCACTAACGGTAAGTCCCAGGAATAAAGCAACAATAACACTCATAAAAATATAAGCCGGAATATTATCGTTCAGATAATAAATATACTTATCCGGATTATCCGGTGTACCCGATATAAATTTAGAAAAATAACTTAGTATTAAAGCAAGCAATGGTGCTTCTGTGGTTACCAACAAAACATATTGAAGGTTTCTCCATTTCGAATAAATATTTCTTTTTAAATATGTTTTGAACTGGCTCCATCTGCTTACATTTTTTGTATTATTAAGAAAGTGCTCTGAAACTTCATTTTCCTCGGAAGCTTTTTGAATTAAATTTGATAATTGGCCTTTGTAAAACAGATGCCATTCCTCCGGCTTAACAACTCTTTCAATCTCGTTGTGTGCATTGATTCTGGCCTCTTCAATTAGTTCAAAGATTTGACCTGCATCAACATATCCACAAGTCGGGCATTTGGTTGACAAAGGGTTTATTAATTTCTTGTTCGTTTTAAAATATGAAATAGCATTTGCAGGATTCCCAAAGTAAATTGGTATGCCACCTTCATCGAGAATCAAAATTTGATCCAGGCTTGTAAAAATTTCGGATGATGGTTGATGCAATGTCGTTATAACAAGTTTTCCCTGATAACTCTGTTCTTTTAATAATCTTATAATATTTAACGATTCTGTATAAGATAATCCTGAAGTGGGTTCGTCTAAAATTAGAATCTGCGGATCACGTAATAATTCCAATGCTACATTCATCCTTTTTCTCTGTCCGCCGCTAATGTTCCTGTTTAATGCAGAACCAATTAATCTGTTTTTGATTGGGAATATCCCAATTTCTTCAAGCAGATTATTTATTTTTACTTGTCTTTCAGTTTCAGATAAACCTGTAGTACTAAGTTCTGAATAGAATTTAATATTTTCATTTACAGTAAGATTCTCAATAAAATAATCATCTTGTGGTACAAAACCAATAATCTTATTTAATGTATCATTTTTATATACGTTTTCATTATTAATTAATACCTGTCCTGTTTGAGGTTCAATTAATCCGGAAATTATCTTCAATAAAGTAGTTTTTCCTGTTCCACTGGCTCCCAATATGCCAATTAAATTACCTCCTTGCGAATGAATATTAATATTTCCTATGCCCTGATCTGAATTTTTATATCTAAAGAAAATATTGTTAACCTGAAGATTAATAGGCTCAAATTCTTCTTTACGATTAATTTGGAAGCTAATA
>JAUVUS010000371.1 GCA_030600865.1 Bacteroidales bacterium
ATTTCTATACCTGAAGATCAGATTAAAGAAGTTGGAAAATACACTGCATCAATTAAATTACATAAAGAAGTTAGTGTAGAAATCGAATTCGAAATTATTGCTGAATAAGCAATCTTTAAACATAAATTAAAAGCTTCCAGTCCCGATAATTATCAGGAGGAAGCTTTTTTTGTGCTCTAATTTTAAATTTAAATAACCGCGATTGTTTCAATTTCAATTAATGCTCCTAATGGTAATTTAACAACACCGTATGCAGCTCTTGCAGGTGGGTTCTCTTTGTAATAACTTCCATAAACTTCGTTCATTGCCTGGAAATTATCCATATCGCTTAACAAGCAAGTTGATTTAACAACATGCTCGAATGTATATCCGGCTGCGTACAATATTGCTCCAATATTTTTCATGACCTGCTCTGTTTGTTCTTTTATACCTTCTGGTATTTCACCAGTTTCAGGATTTATAGGAACCTGTCCAGAAATATATAATGTTCCTTTCACCTCAACAGCCTGACTATATGGTCCAATAGCTTTTGGAGCTTTTTCAGTAAAGATTATTTTTTTCATGATTTAAGATATTATTTAGTTAAGATTAACAAAATTAGTTTAATTTGCCTGCTAATAAAATATTCAGATGAAAATTTTCATTTTAGATAACTTCGATTCTTTCACATACAATCTTGTTCATATTATTGAGCAATATGTAACCAAAGTCGTTGTTAAAAGAAATGATGCAATTAATATTTCTGAAATTAAAGGTTTTGATAAAATAGTCTTCTCTCCGGGTCCTGGATTACCAACCGACGCACCTATTATGAATGAAATAATAAATCGATATAAAGAAACCAAAGCTATACTTGGTGTTTGTTTAGGACATCAGACCATAGCAGAATATTTTGGTGGTAATTTAATTAATATGCCTGAAGTTAATCATGGACGAGAATTTGAAACTCATATAATAAAAGATGATTACATCTACAGTAATATTCCAAAAATGTTTTACTCTGGCAGGTACCATTCCTGGATTGTTAACAGTGAAAACTTTCCAAACGAATTAGAAGTAACCTCAATGGATAATAAAAAACAAATTATGTCTTTAAGGCATAGAAAATTTGATATTAGAGGTGTTCAATTTCATCCTGAATCCATTATGACTAAGTACGGAGGAGAATTGTTAAAAAACTGGATAAATCATTAAATTAGTACAGAGTAGAAAGTATAAAGTTTTGAGTTTGTCAATAATCAACAGTCATTACAGATTATCCTGCCAAGATTTACGTTGATCATATTTTAATAAATCACCCAAAACTGATCCTTTAACATTTATTTGAAAAGTATAACTCTGCATATACCCTACCGGTATCCAGCTAAAAGATGCTTCCCAGCAATGCAAATCACGATGTAAATTTAGTGATGCATTAGAAAGTTCGTTTTCAACCAGATCATAATTTGCCCTGAAACTTATTTTCCATTTTTTTGTTAAGCTAATATTACCGGACAAGCTCATTGTTTGAGTAATTTTTTTAGAATCTTCAAAACCTGGTTTCGAATATACAAACTTATAATTTACACCTAAATTCCATGGAATATCAAAATCAACATACGTAACAACTTGTTCCTGCATATCATACATATATTGATCTTGATCACGAGAGAATCTATCTCCCTTTGACATATCCTTTCCCGGACTCTGAGTATCTCCACTCCCGGTTTCCTTTTTAGAATTTAACTTAACGTCTAAAGAAAAATCGATTCTTTCCAGCCTTCCTATTCCACCATCGTCAGTATTCCACTGAAATTCATTATAAACCTTACCACTTTCATTTAAAGCGTAAGGATCAACTGTAGCTCCAAAATTAAAGCTCAATTTATTTTTAAACATTGAAGTTCTTCCATTAATTCTGATTTTACTCCAATTTAATGAATCTTTAAAAATGTCATAACTTGTTGATAATTTAAAACTCTCTAAAAGTTTAATTTTCTTTGTTCCACTACCTGTTGTATCCTCATCGTTACGAACCTTCATTTCCAGGTTATTATTCAATCCGAAATTTATACTACCACTTTGACCGGGAGCTGCCGGCAATCTGTAAATTCCATTTTCAAAAATTGAATATTCTCTTGTGTTTTTTAATGTATCTGTATAATAAGTATCATAATACCCATCAACCATACTTCCTAAATCTGGTGTATATGAAACACTTGCCGAAGGTGTAATAACATGTCTGATTGCTATTACCCTGGAATCAGGGTTTTTAAACTGATACATACCATACATATTAGGTCCTACACTCAAAGAAATTGAAGGTTTAACTAAATGTGCATATTTAATTGTAGGTTGATTTATTGTATCAATATCAACATAACTATTACCTGCAGTATCAACTTTTATTTCTGATGTATATTTCACATAGTTAGGATATAATATACCAGTATACTCAAGTCTTGGACTTAAATTAAAATGTTGAAGGATTTTAAAATTAGTACTTAACGGAATATTGTGCTGGAAACCATTTTCGAAATCAGAAAATTCTGTACCATGAAAAAGTAAGGTATCTGCGGTAGTAATTCGATTCTCTAATTTTGAACTATACTGAATTTCAATATCTTCGTACCATTTCATATCACCTGTTGGGTTTTTTCTTCTAAATGGATTTTGCCTATCCATATTAAAAGTCATAACAGGTAAGGTAAGAGAAACATTATTTGTATTACTGTTCTGTGAATGTTTTAAGTTCATATTAAAACGAAATGGACTACCTGGCCAATTTTTACCATAAGAAATACTGGATTGCTTTGTATTTGTTGCTCTTTGATCTAATGTCTTACTGTTAAACTCATCAAAAGATGAAGTACTATAATTCACACTTGCAGAAAATTTTGAGTTTGGGTTTGCTTTTGCGTCCTGAGTATGAGTCCACCGAATGGCCATATTTTTTGTTTTTGAATAATCAGGCAATCCTTCTTCGCTTTTAATAAACTCGGCATAACTAAAATTAAAATTACTATTAAACTTATACCTTTTCTTGTAATGGAATGCTACATCACTACCCCAGGAACCGTTCGAAAAAATATCACCAGTTACTGCCAGGTCCATTTTATCACTAATTCCAAAATAGTATCCTCCATCCTGGAGAAAGAAACCCCGGTTTTTTTCTTCGCCATATTTTGGTATCATAATACCAGATGAATATTCGTTTTGATTCGGAAAGAAACTAAAAGGAACACCCAGAACCTTAATTGGAATATCATGCATTACTATATATGCAGGACCTGAAATTATTTTATCATTTGGAATAACTTTAGCTTTAGACATTTTTAGGTAAAAATGCGGGTGTTCTTCGTTGTCACAAGTTGTATACTTGCCATTTTTTAAAAGCAAGCTATTATCTGCTAGCTTTTTTGTTTCGGCACTATGTAAAAATCCTTGTTCTTCTTCGGTAAATACATCCTCAATGTAGCCTTTTTTTGTTTTAAAATTATATTTAATTGTTTTAGCAACAAACTCGTCACTCTTTTCTTTAAATTTTGGTTTCCCTAAAAGATTTCCCAATGTATC
>JAUVUS010000329.1 GCA_030600865.1 Bacteroidales bacterium
GATTGTTTCTTATGACGATAGCTTGCACTTGCAAGCTTGGTAATAGTTTCTCTATAAGGAATTTTAGGAGCTAAAAATTCAATTTCAATTTTATAAATATTATCAAGATGCCATTTAACAATATTGTTTAAATGGTATTCACCTTGACCGGAAATGATAATTTGTTTTAATTCTTTTGAATATTCAATATCAATTGTTGGATCAATTTCGTGTAATCTATTTAATGCTTCTCCTAATTTTTCATCATCAGATTCATTAACAGCTTTAATGGCTGTTCTGTATTTTGAGTTAAGGAAAGAAATCTCAGGGAAATTAATAGTATCCTTAGCATTTGATAATGTATGATTGGTTTTTGTGTTTTTTAATTTTACAGCAGCACCAATATCGCCGGCAACAAGTTTAGAAACTTTTGTTCTGTTTTTACCGGCAACTACATATAATTGAGAAAGCCTTTCTTTTGTATTCGAAGTGTTGTTATTTAAGTCCATTCCTTCAGTTACCTGTCCTGAGTATACTTTAAAATAATTTATTTCACCAATGTGAGATTCATTTGATGTTTTAAATACAAAAATGTTAGTATCACCGCCTTCTTTACATTCTATTTCTTTTTCATCAATAGTTTTAATAGCAGGAAGCATATTTGGTGCTGGAGCAACATTTGTAATAAACTCCAATAATCGTTTAATACCGTAATTTTTTTCAGCCGAAGCACAGAAAATTGGAAATAATCCACGAGAAATTAATCCGGCAGAAATTCCTTTACGCATCTCATTTTCATCAAGAGATCCTTTTTCAAAAAACAATTCCATTAATGGTTCATCGTTTTCAGCGGCTGCTTCAACTAAAGTATTATGAAGTTCATTTGCAGTATCAATCTGATCGGCAGGAATGTCTAATATTTCTCTTTCACCGGCATCATTAAATTTGTACATTTTCATTAAAAGTACATCAATAATTGCATTAAAATCAGGGCCACTTGAAACAGGATACTGAACTACTACAGCCTTACTTCCAAAAGTAGTTTTTACAGATTCAATAGTCTTTTCATAATTAGCATTCTCATGATCTAATTTATTAATAACAAACATTAATGGTTTGTTATAATTTGCACAATGTCTGTTTAAAATTTCAGTACCAACTTCAACACCATTTTGTGCATTAATTAACATAACTGCTAAATCGATTACTGAGAAAGATGAAATAACTCCCCCTATAAAATCATCTGCGCCAGGGGTGTCAATAATATTTATTTTATGGTCGTTAAATTCTGTATATAAAACAGTTGAAAAAACTGAATTTAAATTTTCTTGTTCAATTTCATTATAGTCAGAAGCAGTATTCTTGCCATTTACTGTTCCTTTCCTATCAATAACACCACCTTCAAAGAGCATAGCTTCTGCAATCGAGGTCTTTCCCGACCCCGCATTACCAATCAAAGCGATATTCCTAATTTCATCAGTTTGATAAGTTTTCATATTTATTTAATGATTTAATTAATAATATAATTTCTTACAATTTCTTCAAACAAAGCATTTATTATTTGTTAGATAAATGGGCCTCAAAAATAGTAATTTTTTATAAACACACAAGTGCATATATTATAATATTATATTAAAAATTAAGCAGGGAGTATTAATAATATATTTCTTGTGGATATTAAAAATCTTTCTAAATAATGTGAAAAAATAAATTAAGTAAGTTTTCTTTTGTGATATTATAAAAAAGTATATACTTTTGCGGCATTTTCCGACTGAAATTTTCGTTGGTTAAAATAATAAGAATCAATGATTTTTGAATTTTTTAAAGGTGTTCTATAATTGAGAAGTAAAATTATTTTGTAAGCAATTTGAAAAGCACGAAATAAATTAACTTTTATTGTGGATTTTTAAAAAAAAGAATTACTTTTGCGAACCGAATTTTATAAAAAATAATTTAAATAGTTGTTTATATGCCTACAATACAGCAGTTAGTAAGAAAAGGAAGAACTCAGATTGTGGTTAAGAAAAAAGCCCCTGCTTTGGACGCATGTCCTCAAAGGAGAGGTGTATGTACTCGTGTATATACTACAACACCTAAGAAACCTAATTCAGCAATGAGAAAAGTTGCGAGGGTAAGGTTAACAAACGGTAAAGAAGTGAATGCATACATTCCTGGAGAAGGTCATAATTTACAAGAACACTCTATTGTTTTAATAAGAGGTGGTAGAGTAAAAGATTTGCCGGGTGTTAGATATCACTTAATCCGTGGTGCTTTAGATACTTCAGGGGTTGAAGGAAGAACTCAAAGACGTTCAAAATACGGAACTAAGAGACCAAAAAAATAAACTAAATCAAAGAGTTTAGAGAGAAATGAGAAAATCAAAACCAAAACAGCGAATAATTTTACCAGATCCAAAATATAACGATACTTTGGTTACCAGGTTTGTTAATGATTTTATGATTGATGGTAAGAAAAATCTTGCATATAAGATATTTTATGATGCAATGGATATTTTAGCTGCAAAAAATAAGGATAGTGAGAAAACTCCAGTTGAAATGTGGAAAAAAGCATTAGAAAATATTACCCCAATGGTTGAGGTGAAAAGTAGAAGAATCGGTGGTGCTACGTTCCAGGTTCCAATGGAAGTTAATCCAAAAAGAAAAACAGCGATCAGTATTAGAAATATGATCAAGTATGCTCGCCAACGTAGTGGTAAAAATATGGCTGAAAAATTGTCACAGGAAATACAGGCTGCTTTTAATGAAGAAGGCGGAGCGTTTAAGAAGAAAGAAGAAACACACAGAATGGCTGAAGCTAATAAAGCTTTTGCACATTTTAGATTTTAATAATACAGAGCTTAAGAGGTTAGAGAAATAGGAATGAGTAAAACGCTGCAAAATACCAGGAATATCGGAATCATGGCTCACATTGATGCCGGTAAAACTACTACAACAGAGAGAATTCTGTTTTATACTGGTATCACACATCGTATTGGAGAGGTGCACGATGGAGCTGCAACTATGGACTGGATGGTTCAGGAACAGGAGAGGGGAATTACGATTACTTCAGCAGCTACTACCACATATTGGAAATATCTGAATCAAGATTACAAAATCAATATAATTGATACACCGGGACACGTTGACTTTACTGTAGAAGTAGAAAGGTCTTTACGTGTTTTAGATGGTGCGATTGCTGTATTTTGTGCTGTAGGTGGAGTTGAACCTCAATCTGAAACTGTATGGCGTCAGGCTGATAAGTATAATGTACCTAGAATGGCATTTGTTAATAAAATGGACCGTTCGGGTGCTGATTTTTTCTCAGTTGTAAGCCAAATTAAAGAAAAACTTGGAGCAAATGCTGTTCCATTACAAATACCGATTGGATCAGAAGAATCATTTTCTGGTGTTATTGACTTAATTGAAAATAAGGCGGTTGTTTGGCACGATGATGAGACTATGGGTACTCGTTATGAATTGGTTGATATCCCTGCTGAATTAGTTGATGAAGCTGAAGAGTGGAGAGGAAAATTAGTTGAAGCAGTAGCTGAACATGATGATGCATTATTAGAAAGATATTTCGAAGACCCTGAATCAATTACAAAAGAAGAAATGATAGCTGTAATTCGGAAAGCAACAATCGAGATGACAATTACTCCTGTGCTTTGCGGATCAGCATTTAAAAATAAAGGTGTTCAACGTTTATTAGATTCTATAGTAGCATTTTTACCAAGCCCACTTGATGTTGGAAATATTACAGGAATCAATCCAAAGAATGACGAAACTATTGAACGTAAACCAGATGCTGATGAGCCTTTGGCAGCTTTAGCATTTAAAATTGCAACCGATCCATTCGTGGGTCGATTAGCATTCTTAAGAATATATTCTGGAAAAATCAAGGCAGGTTCTTATGTTATGAATGTAAGAACAGGTAAACGTGAAAGAATATCTCGTTTATATCAAATGCATGCCAATAAGCAAAATCCTAAAGATGTTATCGAAGCAGGTGATATTTGTGCTGCAGTAGGATTTAAAGATTTACGTACAGGTGATA
>JAUVUS010000385.1 GCA_030600865.1 Bacteroidales bacterium
AATAAAAAGGCTTCGTTCAATTATACATTCATTGAAAAATATACGGCAGGAATTAAACTAACCGGTACAGAAATAAAATCTATTCGTTTAGGCAAAGCCAGCCTGGGTGATGCTTATTGTATATTTATTAATGGAGAGCTTTTTATCAGGGGATTAAATATTACTGAATATGCTTTTGGAACTCATTATAATCATGATCCCGGACAAGATAGAAAATTACTCCTTAACAAACGTGAGCTAAAAAAACTTGAACGCAAATCAACAGAAAAAAGTTTAACAATAGTGGCTACCCGTATTTTTATTAACGAAAATGGTTGGGCAAAGGTAAATATCGCTTTGGCAAAAGGGAAACAGGAATTTGATAAACGCCACGAAATTAAAAAGAAAGATCTTAATCGCGATATGGAGCGAGTAAGGAAGTACTAATCCAATAAATACCTACCAATTGACTCTTGTTATATTTATTTCGGATTGATCCCTATAGTTTAAAAGATATTAGATTTGAGACATTAGTATCGAGAAAAATTAAGTTTCTGCCTCAATTTTTAATTTCTAATTCTTAACTGAATAAATTATTGAGCAAAAAAGAAATTATTCAGATCGTATATGTCTTCCGAATTAAATTCTGAATCAAAGTCGAAGAATCCATTTATAGCGTCCAGTAGCTCATCGAAAGAAATATAATCATCACCATCCTGATCAAGTTTTTTGTACTTTTCAGGAATTTCAACATTTGTCATTTCTGAATATTTCGACCATCCTAATCCAATTGGCATCATATAAGCTTCGGTACGCTCAACAGCTGTTAAATCCATGAATAAGCCTTCGCGTATTTTGTTTGCGCTTAACTCGGCACCAAACTCATCTACAATAGCTCCTTTATTTGAGAACTGTTCTTTATCTATATAATTTGGAACACCATCTCTATCATCATCATGCGGACATCCAACAGAATCAACCTGAACTCCGATAGGCGTTTCAAGGCAATTATCTGCTAAATTCAACACTCCATCTCTATCGTCATCGGCTATTAAGGTATAATCAAAATCACCTGAAACATCAGCAAAAAGACTTTCAATTATTTTAGTTTTTGCCTCAGAAAATAAATCAATATTTAAAGAAACATAAGTGAACGAGAACATATCCATTTTTGTATCTCCAATTCTATCTATAGTATTTTCAAAACTAACACCATCTATGTCATCGGTAAAAGTATAGTGCAATGATGTTGCAAGCCTTAAAGCTACTCTGTCGCTGACTTTAAAATCCAATCCCAAATCTGCAACAATAGAAAATGAGCTTGGGGTATAATCACCTCTTCCGTAAGGGTCCCAGCTTCGAATATCGGTTTCATAATCATAATCGCGAGTTACTAAACGATCTCCTACACGTATTGTTCCATCAGGATAATAAACATAATTACCTAAAACCACCCCGTTTTCTTTATAAATAATATCTGTTTTAGAGCTAAAACTTATATACTCGCCCCCAAGTGAGATAAATGGAACAATCTTCCTTTCTCCTTTATAGATATTACCAAAGCTATATTCTACATTTAAACCAACGCCGAATAAAGTTGATTCAAAGTTCAGATTTTTTGAGGTGTCCTCAAATGATTGTTCATGGCCGGAAATATTACCAAAAGTTGCATTTATATTAACCTTCCAAAAATGCTTGTTATCAATATACTGATATACATTTATACGGTAGGCAGGTTGTCCCTGAATCATATTGCTAAAGTCGTTTTGCAGCTCTCCATAATAATTAATTACACCTGTACCGATTCCAATTACAGGCATATAAACAGGATTTTCGACTTCTACTTCCTGATATAGTAAATCTTCGTAGCCTCCCTGTGCAAATACAATCTGAGCACTTAAAAAGAAAACTATTAATACAGGTAAAAACTTATACAATTTCATTAGAACAAATCAATTATAATTAACGATACCACTCATGGCTTGTAATCATTAATGCTTCCTGCACCGTAACACGTTTCCCTTCATTATATGCGGAAACAAAAGCATCATCTATTGTTGTTGTATTCCATATATGTACTCTATAATCACGAGCTGCTTTATAAACATAGAACGATCCAACGGAATACTTTCTCCAACCTTCGTGGAACTCAGTTCGTACTTCTTTATCTAAGTTATATTTATTAAAATATCTGCTTATATTAATTGGTCGATGACCAGCTGCAATTTGAACCCTGTAATAAATTCCTGATTCAGGTTCCAGCATATTTGTAAGTTTTGTATTCTCACGAATCAGCTTTAAAGCACTTTCAGCTATTTCAATTTTTACTTTACCTGTATAATCTTGTGGCTGAACATAATTAATTGGCTCGGTTATAGCTTCTCTGGTTGAAGAAATTATAGCCAATAAATTTTCCATCGACACATTTTCCAAATTAACATCTTTCTCAATTATATTGATGCTCAAAGTATTGTCATTTTCAATGTACGAGAAAGTTCCATCCATATTTGGTTTTTCAGTAAGGCCTTCGTTTGGAACCAGTTTATATGAAACAACGAAATAAGGATCGGTTGGCAAGTTCATCCATAACAATTTTACGGTTTGATCTTTAAAAGTAAAAATTGCTTTTTTACTTTCTAATGCAACAGCAGAAAATCCTTCAGGAATCATTTCCTGGATCTTTGCAAATTTCTCCTTATTACCCTTATTTACGAGTAAATTTACCAGGTATTCATTACTTCCCTGAGCAAGATATGGTGTTTGTCGTATACATTTTACCTGTTCAACGCCTGATCCTGTTTTTTGAACCGGAGCTACAAGATTTTTAAAATCGTTAATGTCAACAATCAATTTAGGGTCAATTGTTGAGGAAGGATTTATTACTATGTACTTAGAATCAACTTCTACAGATTTCCTTTCGTTATTAACAATGTAAGAAAATGTTCCATTTAGATTAAAAGTCCCTTTTAATCTTTGATCAACTTGTAATTTATATGATATTGTTATTTTTTGCTCAGCAGGAAGTTTTAACCATATAAATTTTATTTTTTGATCTTTAAAACTAAAATCAGCGTTTGCAGTATTAACCGGAACAGGAGTTAAACCAGCAGGTATTTCTTGTTGAAATCTGGCAAAACTATCAAAATCAGATTTATTTAATGTAATTTCAACATAAATCTCATTTCCTGCTTCTACTTGTCCGGGAGCATTCATATCCACATTTACGTCTGAAAAAATAATATTCAAGACAAACAGGACAAACGTATTTACAAGAAGCAATAGATATTTAATTAAGGTTGTGGATACTGCCGATGAGGCTGTTGAAAAAATCAATGAATTTTATTCTGAATATTTATTGAGTCCAAACTTTTAATTTGTTATTTTTAACAAG
>JAUVUS010000087.1 GCA_030600865.1 Bacteroidales bacterium
GGAGATTTAGATTTGTTTGACGATGATGACAATTTATTTGATGCTGTTAAAAGGGTTTTTGAAATTGATAGTGTGTTATATCAAAAACTTAAAAAAGAAAAGAATTTTGAAATATTCATGGATAAATATATTTTTTGGGATCATTATCTTCTTGATGAAGAATATTTAAATTCTGTTGCAATGCCGGGTTTAATTATTGAAACAAATTGCACTAAAATCTCTGATACTAATGAAGTAGAATGGAAGGTAGGATGGGTAAAATATTTTACTGATGATTACGAGATGTATGTAGAGTCTCGCTTAATAAATAAATGGGCATTTTGGGTGTCAGGAGGTTTCGTATTATTTCTTATTTTTATAATTATTTTACGAAAAAGGAAAAAATCATAAACAAATGAAAAAGTACAAATGTAAAATCTGTGGTTATATTTACGATCCTGAAGTTGGAGATTCGCAGGGTGGTATAGCTCCGGGAACTTTATTTGATGAAATTCCGGATGATTGGAAATGTCCGGTTTGCGGAGTTACAAAAAAAGACTTTGAACCATTATAAGAAGTTATGAGTCATTGCGAATCCCGAAAGTTTTCGGGATGAAGCAATCTATTATATATGATAGCTTCGCTTTTTTTACTGTAACTAGTGTCTCTAATTTATTTTAACACTATCCCAGCTCGACTGAATGGCATTTTCTAAAAATTCCTCAGAAAGTTGTATTTCTTCCATTAGTATCATTCGTACTAATGTCGAGATATTTCCAAAAATCAGATTTATAAGAAAATCCGTCGGGAGATTTCTTAATATACCCAGTTCAATGCCTGAAATTATAAAATCTATAGCTGCCTGATAGTGCCTTTGATTTATTTCTTTGATTTCTTTTCTTACAAAAGGAGAATTTGCATAATCTTCCAAAAAATCAAATTTCTTGGGATTATCCAGGTAAAAAGTAAAGAGGTTTTTCCAGATTAAGAAAAACTTTTCTTTATAGTTTAATTGTTCATCAATATTATGAACAATAGCTTTTCCCATTTCTTTTTTTAATTCGGAATATAAGGTATCAATAAGATCTTCTTTGTTTTTAAAATGATGATATATAGTACCGGCAGCAACTCCCGATTTTTTTATTATTAATGATACAGACGTTGCATGAAACCCAATTTCTGATACAAGTTCAAGTGTTGTAGTTAATATTTGCTCTCTTTTACTCATTTGTTAAAGGAATAAATACCGGTAATAAATTAAATGTTAAATTAGTTTACTTCCAAATAATTATTTATAAAAAACGCACCTGAGAATTGCAGGTGCGTTTAACTTATATTGTATATCTTCTATTTACTCATTTCTTCAGTTAATTTCACCGCCTCATATGCACTAATGATTCCTCCGGTTGAAGATAGTTTTTTAAATTTTGTTTTCTTCCTTTTTATTGAATATTCGCTTGGAACATAAACTTTAGTATTTGAAAAATCTAAAGAAGAGTTAAGAATTATGCTTTTAATTTCAGAACATGTTAACTCAGGATAGTATGATAAAAGTAGAGCTGCTACTCCGCTTACAACCGGGGCTGAAAAACTGGTACCATTAGCAATATCGTATTTACTTTCCGGGGCTAACGATTTAATATCAACACCGGGAGCAAAAATGTCAACCATGTTTTTACCATAATTTGAAAAATTTGCAACAAATTCTAAATCATTGTTCATTGAAGATGCACCAACAGTTATCCAGTTCGAAACAGATTTAACATCATTAATATTTTTTGTTGGGTATTGTTTTACTATATCAATGTTAAAACCATCGTTACCTGCTGCATGAACTAATAACACTCCTTTTTCTTCTGCATATAAAATAGCTTCGTCAACCAGTTGTTTTTGAGGCGATAGCTCTTTCCCAAAACTCATATTTATAATTCTGGCACCATTATCTACAGCATAACGTATGGCTTTTGCAACATCTTTATCACGTTCATCGCCATTTGGAACAACTTTTAATGCTATAATTTGAACATTATCCGCTATTCCATTAATTCCTATACCGTTATTTCGTTTAGCGGCAATAATGCCTGCAACAAATGTTCCGTGAAAGGCCTCTGGTGCGTATACATTATTATTTCCATATGGTGTGCTTAAATTGTTTTGATCATCTCCAATAATATCTCTTGGATAAAAATCAAGATTTAGATGATATTCAATTTTTTCTTTAGAATACCCTTTCATTTTTTCTAAAACGTCAGAAGTAAATCCATTATTGAATAATCTTTTTAAATAATTTATATGATTTATAATTTTAGCATCATCAGTATTAATACTATCCAGCTCGTAAATACTAATTGTATCTTTATTTGTAAATGCTAAAATAGTATCATAAGAATCATTGAATCTTTTTTCGAAATTTTCCATTCGTGTTTTGTAATCAAGTGCTTCATTAAGGTTTTTAAAGTAAATTAATCTTGCCTGATTATAAATATCATATAGTTTTTCATCTTCTTCTGATAGTGTCTTAGGATCAATGTTTTTAAATTTATCTTTATATTCTCGGTATATTCTTGTTATTTCAAGATTTTCATATGTTATATTTTCTCCTTTTGAGTTACCAAGAAAGTTCCATCCGTGAATATCGTCTATGTAACCATTTTTGTCATCATCAATGCCATTTTCAGGAATCTCATCTTTGTTAATCCAGATATTATCTTTCAAATCTTCGTGGGTAATATCTATACCTCCATCAATAACAGCAACAATAACAGTTGTCGACTCTTTATCTTTTAATAATTTATTATAAGCTTTATCTACTTCTGCACCATAAATTGTATCATCCATGGGTGATTTATTATACCAGTTAAGATAAATGTCATCAGGAGTATTATTATTGGTTGTTTTAGTTTCATCCTGAGAAACTGCATTTAAAGAAATTAGCAAGGTAGCTAAAAATAAAAGTGTGTTTTTCATTTTAATATTAATTAGTTTTCTGCTTTGATAACAAAAAAAGAGAAAGGTTTACTTTCTCTTAATAAGACAACAAAATTGATAAAATTATTTGAAAATTGCAACTTCTTTTTCACCTGTTGATTTAGCATAAGCTCTAAACATCATATTGGTATTGAATGTCATAGAAATATTGCCGGTTTTATCAACTGCAATAATTCCTCCTGTACCTCCGGCATTAACCAGTTTATCGTTAATAACTATATTGGCGGCATCTTCCAAACTCATATTTTTATATTCCATCAAAGCAGAAATATCGTGTGCTACAGTATATCGAATAAAAAACTCGCCATGACCGGTTGCTGATATTGCACAAGTATTGTTGTTAGCATAAGTTCCAGCGCCTATTATTGGAGAATCGCCAATACGACCGTATTTTTTATTTGTCATTCCGCCTGTTGATGTACCGGCAGCAAGATTACCATATTTGTCTAACACCACGCAACCAACTGTTCCATGTTTTTCTGATTTAAGAATATTTTGTAAGCTGTTCCATCTTTTTTCGGTAAAAAAGTAAGATGAATCAACAATTTTTAATCCCTTGTTTTTTGCAAATTGAGAAGCTCCATTGCCCGACATCATAACATGTTTAGAATCTGTCATTATCTTAATGGCTGCTGAAATCGGATTCTTTATATCACGAACTCCTGCAACAGCTCCGGCATTTAAATCCCAACCTTGCATAATCGAAGCGTCAAGCTCATTGTGACCGTCATGTGTAAAAACAGCTCCTTTACCGGCATTAAATAATGGGCAATCCTCCAGAAAATTAATTGTTTTTTCGATTGCTTCCACACAAGTTCCTCCATTTATTAAAATTTCTTCGCCAATAGAAAGTGCTTCAGAAAGTTTTTCTTTATATTCTTTTTGTTCTTCTTCATCAATATCCTGATTACTTGCATTTCCTGCTCCACCATGAATTACAATAACATAATCAGGTTTTATTATTGATGTTTGTGGCTGATTACAACTAAAAACAATAAGAGAAATCGTTAATATTAAAGTAGAGTAACTAAAAAGTTTTTTCATTTTATGAGATTTTTATTTTTTAAATAGTTTAAAAAAGTTGAAACTAAAATAACAATAATTTTACATTTGTATAAATTATATTACAGAAATGAAGCAACGTTTAAAATTATTTGGAATTTACGCAATATTTTGGATCGGTTATTTTGTATTAGCACGCTTATTATTTCTGTTGTATGAAAATTCTCTTTCGTTTGAATTAGGTTTAAGAGAATGGATATTAGTTTTTGTACACGGATTAAGAATGGACCTTTCTACTACAGGATATATTTTAGCAGTTGTAGGCTTACTGTTAACTTTTACAAGTTTTACCGGTGGTAAATGGATAAACATAATAATACAAGCATTCACAATTATTATTTTAATTTTTACTTCAAGTATTATAATTACTGATTTAGAACTTTATAATAATTGGGGATATAGAATGGATGCCACACCTTTATTGTATATAACAAAGCCAAAAGAAGCTATGGCATCAACTGAATTATGGTTAACAATACTTTTATTAGTAGCTACTTTGGGATATATTTTATTAGGATTATTTGTTTATAAAAGAAAAATTAAAGAACAAGTTTTAAAAATTGAAAAATCGAAAATTGCAACTCCTTTTTTACTCTTGCTTTTAACAGGGAGTATGATTTTACCTGTTCGTGGTGGAGTAGGAATAGCTCCTATGAATACAGGAATGGTTTATTTTAGTGAAAATAAATTTGCTAATCATGCAGCTGTAAATGTTGTTTGGAACGTTATGCATTCTCTTGTTTATAGTAAAAATCATAAAAAAACTTATGATTTTATGAATGATGAAATTGCTGAGAGAATTGTTAAAAAACTAAATAAACAGGATGGTATATCGAAGAAAGTTATTAATAAGACAAATCCAAACCTTGTAATTATTATTCTTGAAAGTTTTTCATCCAAAATTATAGGCGAATTAGGTGGAAAGTGGAATGCAACACCAAGGTTTAATAATCTTGTTAAAGAAGGATTACTTTTCACTAATTTTTATGCAAATGCAAGTAGAAGCGATAAAGGCATTGTATCAATTTTAAGCGGATATCCCGGACAACCAATTACATCAATAATCAAAACGCCCAGCAAAACACAATCATTGCCTTCATTGTTTGAAAGCTTTAATAGTTTGGGATACGAAACTTCTTTTTATTACGGTGGCGATATTGATTTCGCAAATATGCGTTCTTATTTTCTTAATTCAGGTACCAAACATATTATAACTGTCGATGATTTCGATTCCAGGTTAAACAATTCAAAGTGGGGTGTTCATGATGAACATTTATTTGATTATTTGTATCATGATATGGTTAAACATGAAGAACCATATTTAAAAACTGTATTTACCTTAAGTAGCCATGATCCTTTTGAAGTTCCTATAGATCCGGTTTTTGAAGGAAACGATCGTGCAACTAAATTTTTAAACTCGGTATATTATACCGATAGTTGTTTAGGTGATTTCTTTGATAAAGTTAAAGATACCGAGATTTGGAATAATACCCTGTTTATTTTAGTGGCAGATCACGGAAGTGCCCGCCCGGGAAATTCTCAAAATCACGATATTGATAAATTTCAAATCCCGATGCTTTGGTTAGGAGGAGTACTAAATGATTCGATAAAAATTAATGATATAATTGGTTCTCAGATTGATATACCGGCAACATTGTTAAGTCAGTTGGATGTATCTTATAAAGACTATTCGTTTAGTAAAGATTTATTCTTAACGGAAACTTCCGAATTTGCTTTTTATGTTTTTAATGATGGCTTTTGTTATATAACAGACTCTACAAAGGTAGTTTACGATAATATAGGTAATGATGTAGTATATAATGAAGGTGAAATAGAACAGGATTTGATTACAGGGAAAGCATATTTACAAACATTGATGAACGATTTTATTTCTCGTTAATAATATATTTATCAATTATTTCCAAAAGAATGTATGACTTTATTGGCTTTGGAATGTAATCATCACATCCGGCGTTAATACATAAATCTCTTTCGTTTTTCAGAACAAAAGCTGTTTGGGCAATAATAGGAAGCTTAGGTTTGAAAACTTTTATTTGTTGTGTTGCCTGAATTCCATCAAGGATTGGCATTCTTATATCCATTAAAACAATATCGAATTCTTTTTCCATACATTTTTTAATAGCTTCTTCACCATTTATAGCTCTGTGTAAATCAGCATGTGTACGTGCTAATGATGCCTTTAATACCTCAAAACTGGTGTCTTCATCTTCTGCAATTAATATTTTTTTACCTGCCCAGTTATAATTTTTAGAACGAATTTTACTGTTATTTGTAATTTCAAATAAAGATACTTTTTCAGGTAATGTAAAATAAAAAATAGAACCAATACCAAGGTTTGATTCAAGCCATATTTTACCATCTAATAACTGTACAAGTTTTTTTGTTATTGTCAATCCTATGCCTGTTCCTCTGTATAGTTGCGTTCTGTCTTCAATTTTTATAAAGTGATTAAAAATAGTATCTGTTTTATCCTCAGGTATTCCTATTCCTGTATCTCGTACATAAAAAATAGGTTCTTCTTGCTGATTTATATCAAAGCCAAACTCTATAAATCCCTTGTGAGTATATTTTAAAGCATTACTTAATAAATGGCTAAATATTTGATTAAATCTGAACTCATCACTTTCTATATAAGCAATAGAATCGCCAAAAGGATTATGAAGTAAAAATTCTACATCATTTTTCCCTTGTTTAAGTCTTTCTTTATCAAATTTAAAATGAATGTCGGCAAGTAGTTTCGAAATATTAAATTTTTTTCTGGTTAATTTTAAATTGCCTGAGTCGAGTTGTGAAATGTCAATTATATCGTCAATTAATTTAATAAGCATGTTGCTACTTACATATATTTGTTCGGCAAACTCTTTACGTGATTTCTGATCGGTACTTGGTTCTGCAATTAATTCAGAAAATCCAACAATTGCATTCATTGGAGTACGTATTTCATGCGATAGATTGGTTAAAAAAGCAGTTTTTAGTTTATCAGATTCTTCTGCTTTTTCTAAGGCTTTTTTAAGTTCTTGTTCTATTTCCTCTCTATTTGTAATATCATGAAAAACAATATCGTTTTCATTTTTCCCCAAATCGATTCCTGCAGCGTTGTTTTTTTGCTTTTTCAGCTTTGCAATTTCTTTACGGAGTTGAAATATCTCTCTTTCAAGTTCTTCTTTTGACCTGTCTATTTTAGAATTACTCATAAAGAAAATTAGTTAGAATATAATAATTGAATCAAAATTCCTGATTATTTTGATTAAGTGCAAAAAATCAATGTTTAATAATGTATGATTTTGACAAATGGCAAAAACTGGCATTTCATTTAATTAAAAATGGTGATGAACATTAATTCTTAAAAATAAATTACATTTTATTAAAGCTTTATTTGCATTTTTGTAAACATGTATGCTATTCTCGATATAGAAACCACCGGATTGAGCCCTGTTAATGATAAAATTATTGAAATAGCAATTTATATTTATAATGGTAAAGAAATAATTAACAAATATTCTACATTAATTAATCCCGAACGAAACATTCCGTTTAACATAACCAGACTCACTGGTATAACAAATGAAATGGTGAAAGATGCTCCAGAATTTTGGGAAATAGCTAAAGATATTATAATACTTACCGAAGGAAAATCTATAGTTGCCCATAATGCTTCTTTCGATTTTAATTTTATTCGTAACGAGTTTAAAAGTCTTGGTTATAATTTTAAAAGAGACCGCCTGTGTACAGTAAAACTAAGCCGTAAAATTATTCCAAATCATAAATCGTACAGTTTAGGAAAACTATGTAAAGAACTAGGAATTAAGATTGATGGACGACACAGGGCTGCAGGCGATGCTTTTGCAACAGTTAAGCTTTTTGAACATTTACTAAAAATTAGCCCTAGTCTTGGTCAATTAAATTCAAGCATGTTTTATCATATTGATGCTAAGATTATTAAAAATATGCCTGAGGAGCCGGGAGTTTATTATTTTCATGATCATAATGGTGATATAATATATATAGGTAAAAGTAAAAATATCAGAACAAGAGTTTTTTCTCATTTTAGTGATGGAAAATCCGAACGGACATTAAAAATGATTGATGAAATTCATAACATTTCATATGAATTAACCGGAAGTGAATTAATTGCACTTTTACTGGAGTCTGATGAAATAAAAACTCAAAAGCCAAAGTATAATCGCAGGCAACGCAGGGCTGCTAATCATTA
>JAUVUS010000171.1 GCA_030600865.1 Bacteroidales bacterium
CCATCGAATGTTGATAAATATTCTTCGAGAACTGCCAGTGTCATTATATCCAGATCATTTGTGGGTTCATCAAGAATTAAAAAATTGGGTTTTCGCATTAAAACAGTTACCAAATATAATCTGCGTTTCTCGCCACCACTTATCTTTGAAATCGGAGTATAATGCATATCGAACGGAAAAAGGAAGAAATTAAGAAATTCCTTTACTCCCATTTGTCTGCCATTGCCAAGTGTTACAACTTCAGCAATTTCCTGTACTACATCAATTACCCGCTGATCTTCTTTGTATTTAATTCCTTCCTGCCTGTAATAACCAAAAACAATGGTTTGACCAATATCGACAGTACCCGAATCAGCAAAAATATTTTCGGTTATAAGATTCAGGAACGTTGATTTACCTGTACCATTATCCCCAACTATTCCTCCCTTTTCGCCACGGGTAAAATTGTAACTGAAATCTTTAAGTCTGGTGTAATTTTCAAATTTCTTATTCAGATTTTTAATTTCGATAATCTTTTTACCCATACGCGACGACTGAACACTTATGCGCATTTCTTCTTCCTGACGACCTCCCGCAGCAACATCTTTTAGCTGGTAATAATTATCGATTCGGTATTTTGCTTTAGTGGTACGCGCTTTTGGCATTCGTCGCATCCAGTCTTCTTCTTTGCGTAAAATATTTTTAGCTTTTTCAACCTGAGCTTCTTCGGCATTTAACCTTTCTTCGCGTTTCTTTAAAAAGTAAGTGTAATTCCCTTTATACTGATAGATAAAAGAATTATCCATTTCAATAATCTCATTGCAAACACGATCCAGAAAATAACGGTCGTGGGTTACCATCAACAGTGTTGATCTGGTATTTTTAAGATATTTTTCGAGCCATTCGATCATATCCAAATCGAGGTGATTTGTAGGCTCATCAAGCAATAATAAATCAGGCTCCTCTATTAACACAGAAGCCAGGGCTACACGTTTCCTTTCACCACCCGATAAAGTTGAAATCTGCTGATTATATTTATCTATTTTAAGTTTGGTTAAAATTTGTTTTACTCTAACTTCATAATCCCAGGCCTGCAAGTGGTCCATCTTTTCCATCGATTTTGCAAGCAAATTTCTATTATCAGTTTCAATAGCCTGATTATATTCTAAAATTGCATCTTTTATATCTTCCGATGCATGAAATACTTCATCAATAATTGAGTTATTTGTATTTAAAGAAGGATTTTGCTCTAAAAATCCAATCTTTATATCCCTGCGAAAAGTTATTTTACCGGTATCCTGACTATCTTTTCCTGCAATTATATTGAATAATGATGTTTTACCGGTTCCATTTTTAGCTACTAAAGCTACTTTTTGATCTTTATCAATACCAAATGTAATCCCCTCAAACAGAACTAAATCACCAAAAGATTTCTTTAGATTCTCAACCTGCAAATAACTGATCATTCTTCTATTTTTAATTACTACAAAACAAAGCAATTCATCAAGTTATTAAAAATTTTATCGATGTATTTTTGTTTATTAATCCACAATCCTTATATTTCACAAACATTATTAGCATCTACCAATCGATATGAACAGAAATCTCTTCAAATTTATTTTAGTTGTATTTATATTTCTTTACCCTTTTAATATCAAGTCGATAAATAATAACAATTCCGGCAATGATACCACAAACATTACGAACAAACTTGGGCTAATAGATAATAATATTCAAATAATAGGTAAAAATTATCAAATTAAGAGTGATAGCATTTTAAAACTGGCAAAACATACACTCGAACTGTCTATCGAAAACAATTATCAGTATGGTATTAACCAAAGTTATTTTTATATAGCCCGAATGTTCGATATTCAAAATATTAAAGATAGTGCTATTTATTACTACGAATCAGGCCTTGAAGAAGAATTTACAGACATCAATATGAAAGCAGATTTTCTCAGGCATTTGACTGGAGCATACCGGTTTATTGGTAATTATAGTGCATCACTTAAGAATTGCTTATTATTAAAAGATTTTGTCGAATCAGGCAAAACCACAAAGTACTCTTACCAGGTTTGTAATCTTTTAGCCCTGAGTTACAAAGCCTTAATGGAATATGATTTAGCATTTCAAAATTTTGAAAAATCAATAACACTTGCCCTTGAAAATAACAACGAAGCATATGCAGGAGTTGTATATGCCAATATAGGAAACTTATTATATGAACAAAATAAATTAGACGAAGCACTTGAATATTTTGCTAAAGGCGTTGCTTTGGAGGAAAAGTATGAGTTGTATAGAAATGCCGCTAATTCATATACGGTAATTGCAAATATTTACTTAAAACTGGAAGAATTAGATTCATCATTTTTGTATTTACAAAAAGCAAATAGTTATAACACTGAATATGATAATAGTGGTGGTTTAGCTTATACACATTTTGCTTATGGCAAATATTATTTTCAAAAAGGAGATTATGAAACTTCAACTAAATATTTAAAAAGAACCATAGATTACGCTTCAAATAATCATTTAAATGTTCTATTAAGTGATGCATTAAAATTATTGTCAGAGATAAATTCAATAAATAGAAATTTTAAAGATGCATATGAAAATTTTAAGCAATTTTTCGAGATTTATGAAACTGTTTATAGTATAGAAAACATAAATAAGGCAAAAGCCATTGAACAAAAATTAATACAACAGAAAAAGGAAAGCGAACTTTTTGAATTGGAGCTTGAAAAACATAAAACTATAAACACTTTATTAATTATTATTGTAGCGCTAATTATAGTGGTAGGTATAGTTATCATAATTTATCTTTTCCAATTCAAAAAATTAAATAAAGAACACATTAAATCTAAAGAAAGAGCCGAAGAATCTGATAAGTTAAAGAGTAAGTTTTTACAAACTATTTCACACGAAATCAGAACTCCGTTAAATGGTATTCTGGGTTTCTCAGAAATGATTCTTTCTAAAAGTCTTTCCGATAAAGAACTAAGTGAAGTCAATGATCTGATAATACAAAACAGCGATAATCTGATATCAACTATTGAGAACCTGGTTGATATAGCACATCTTTCTACGAATCAATACAATGTAAAAAAATCGAAATTTGAGGTAACTCCTTTATTAGAAAGTATCATTTTTCAAGCTAAAAATAATGTGGCTTTTAAAAATAAGAAGGATTTAGATATTCAACTTAAAAAGAATGGCGAAGTTGAGTTATTTACAGATAAAACAATAATTTTAAAAATAATTCTTCATCTTGTCAAGAATGCAATATTGTATACTGAAAAAGGTTCCATAACTATCGGTTATAAAGAGGAAAAATCAAATATCATTCTATACGTACAAGATACAGGGATTGGTATTCCAAAAGAAAAGATTGATATTATTTTTTCTCCTTTCAGGCAAGCAGATGAAAATATTAACATTAAAGTTGGAGGAACCGGATTAGGTTTATCTATTGTAAATAAGTTCGTACAATTACTGGGTGGTAATATATGGGTTGGTTCGAAGCTCAACGAAGGAAGCACATTCTTTTTATCATTGCCTCTAAAATAAGCTATATTTTCTTCTATTTTTATTTATTTTTGATTCTCATTTTATTTTTAGAATATGACCAAAAAAGAACGCTTTGAGCATATTATAGATTTTTTCAAAAAAGAACGACCTATAGCAGAAACCGAATTAGATTATGGAACTCCTTTTGCATTACTAGTAGCTGTAATATTAAGTGCTCAATGTACCGATAAAAGAGTAAACATGCTTACTCCTGCCCTTTTGGAACGATTCCCTACAGCTTACGAAATGGCACAGGCATCAGTCGATGAAGTTTTTGAATATATAAAAACTTGTTCGTACCCCAATAATAAAGCTAAGCATTTGGTTGGCATGTCGAAAATGCTAACAGAAGATTTTAATGAGATAGTACCGGATGATATTAACGAACTTCAAAAATTACCAGGTGTTGGCCGTAAAACAGCTAATGTAATAGCATCTGTTGTTTTTAACAAACCTGCACTGGCAGTAGATACACATGTTTTTCGTGTTTCAAAAAGAATAGGTTTAACAACAAATGCTAAAACTCCTTTAGAAACCGAAAAACAACTTGTAAAATATATTCCGGAAGAATTAATACCAATAGCACATCACTGGCTAATTTTACACGGACGTTATGTTTGTATTGCCCGAAAACCCAAATGTGAGAGTTGTGGAATTGCACAATACTGTAAGTATTTTAGTGGTAAGTGATTTAACCTGAGTTAATTAAATTTCATTACTCAAATTAAATCACAATCCTTTACTCATACTGCAACACATCAATCAGATGAGTCTACGGACCTTTTATAGATTGATGAAGAATTGTTGAAAAATTATACGTAAATAATTTTGCAATTAATAAATGATTACTAATTTTAATATCATGTTAAAATTCTAAAAAAATAATTATGAGAAACTTAAAACTACTATGTGTATTACTCTTATTAACAACACATTTATTCGCAATTGACATTAATAAAAAAATTGGAAAAATTAGTAAGGATGAGCTTTTAATGGAGGTATATGAAAAAGATTCCAGTGCAGAAGCTGTTATTTTATTTGACATTGGAAATACCAGTTTTGATTATAATACAGAGAAAGGTTTCCAAATGATATATGAAAGACAAGTTAGAATAAAAATTCTTAACAAGGATGGATTTGATTATGCAAACTTTAGTATTTCATTATATCATAGTAACGGAAACGAAGAAAAATTATCTAGCTTAAAAGCTACAACTTATAATTTAGAAGATGGTAAAATTATTAAAACTAAACTGAAGAATAGTGAGGTTTATAATATTGAAGATACTCCAAATAAAACAATGAAAAAGTTTTCATTACCGGCAGTAAGAGAAGGTTCTGTTATTGAAGTTAAATATATTATTAGATCGGATTTCTTTTATAATTTGCAAAAGTGGAAATTCCAACATTCTATTCCTAATATGTGGAGCGAATACATGGTTGAAGTTCCAGAATATTTCCATTATAATAAAATTGCAAAAGGATATCTACCCTTTGATATAAACGAAACAACAATAAAACAAGATTTTATAACTATTACCACGAAAACTCGTTCTGGTGGAACTGGATGGAGTGATGGTAATGTTAAAACTAATGTTACCACACAGAAGATCGACTTTAAAAAACAAGTTACTCATTTGGCAGTTAAGGATGCACCAGCCATGAAAAAAGAAGCATTTATGCTAGCTTCTAGTAATTATATATCAAGTATTGAATTTGAATTGGCTCATATAAAATTCCCTAATAGCAAGCTAAAAAACTATTCAAAAAGTTGGGAATCTATTAATAAAGAATTAATGAATCATTCCGATTTTGGGGATCAACTTAAAAATGGAAATTATTTATCAGACATAATTCAGAATATAAAAGATAAAGCTAAGAATCCTAAAGAACAGATTTACCTATTACATAATTTCATGGTTAATAATTATAAATGGAATGAAAGAAACGCTCTGTATACATCCAAAAGTCTTAGAAAAATATTTAATGAAAAATCTGGCAATTCTGCTGACTTAAATTTAATGATGGTTTTATTATTTAGAGAAGCTGGTTTTAAGGCTGATCCCGTAATATTAAGCACTAGAAACCATGGACTGTTAAATCTAGTACATTCATCAGTTTCGCAAATGAACTACGTTGTTACATTATTAAAATTTGAAGGTCAAAGTATTTTAATAGATGCAACAGATCCTTATTGTTTGCCTGGCATGCTACCTCCAAGATGTATTAATGACAAAGGTAGAATTATTAGTGAACAAAACTCTGATTGGATTAATATTGAACCTTCAAAAAAATATACATTAACAGTTTTTGGTAATTTCAATATTACAGAGCAAAATATAAAAGGTACTTTATCAAACAAGCGAGAGGGATTTGCTTCA
>JAUVUS010000061.1 GCA_030600865.1 Bacteroidales bacterium
ATAGATATGACAATTTATTAAAATTCATGACAAAATTACAATTATTTGCAGTTAATATGAACTATTATAGCCTTTTTAGTGTTTGGAATATAGTTTGATATGGTATATAGAAATTCAGAAACTGTTTTTTTGAAAAGGAAATAATAATTAATAACATAAATTTAAACAAAATGCTTGAACATTTAACAAAAGAAACATTTAAGGAAAAAATTTTCAACTTTGAAGATAATAAAGACTGGAAATTTGAAGGGGACAAACCTTGTTTAATTGACTTTTATGCAGACTGGTGTCAACATTGTAAAATGGTAGCTCCTATTTTAGAAGAATTATCAAAAGAATATGACGGAAAAATTGACATATATAAAATTGATACTGAAGACCAGCAAGAGCTAGCAGGAATGTTTGGAGTAAGAAGTATTCCTTCATTATTATTTGTTCCTATGGAAAACCAGCCACAAATGGCACAAGGAGCATTACCAAAAGATTCTCTTGAAAAAGCGATTAAAGATGTCTTAAAGATTAGTGTGGAAGTTTAATCAAATACATATCTTAAGAATTGGCCGGTCCCGATAATTATCAGGACCGGTTTTTTTGTATTATTAATATTTTAATCTACATTTGTTCCGATCAATGGGGTGCCAAATATACAGGCTGAGATCATACCCTTCGAACCTTGTCCGGGTAATGCCGGATAGGAAAAAGAGTAAATCAAAAATTTCCCATTGTTTTTCATTAAAGTTGATAAGTACAGTTTGCTTTTTACAAGTAAACACAAATCATTTTTTAATAAAAACAATGATTTATAGAGGCTTCAAGTTAATTTGTAAAATCAGATTTTACTTTCAACTATCCGAATGTTAAACAATAAAAATTAAAAAAATGAAACGGATAGGAATTTTTATCTTATTAATTGCTTTATCACTAACTCTGTTTTCACAAGAAACAATTACAGGAATTGTAAAAAACCAAAACGGAGAACCATTAATTGGTGCAAATATTGTTATTAAAGAAACCTTTAAAGGAACAGCTACTAATTCAAAAGGTGAATTTAAATTTTCGAAAGTTAAAACCGGTGATTATACTTATGTTATATCGTATTTAGGGTATAAAACACTTGAGAAAGAAATTTCCGGTGATAATACTAAAAACTTAGTATTCACTCTTGAATTGGCAAACATTTTATCTGAAGATGTTATTGTTACTGCTACCAGGGCTAAAGAAAATGATCCGGTATCATTTACTAACATTGGCAATTCAGACATAAGGGAAAATAACTTTGGGCAAGATATCCCCTATTTATTAAGTTCTACACCATCGATTGTTTCTACTTCAGATGCCGGAACAGGAATAGGTTATACATACCTCCGAATTCGAGGAACTGATCAAAACAGAATCAACATTACGATTAATGGAATACCTTTAAATGATTCAGAATCACATGGTGTTTGGTTTGTAAATATGCCCGACTTTTTATCATCGGTTGATAATATTCAAATACAACGTGGTGTTGGAACTTCAAGCAATGGTTCTGCTGCTTTTGGCGCAACATTAAATTTACAGACAAAAACTTTTAATAAAAATGCATATGCAGAAATTAATTCGTTTGCGGGATCTTTTAACACTTTTAGAAACTCTGTAAGTTTTGGAACAGGTTTAATTAATAATAAATTCTCTTTCGATGGCCGTCTGTCAAAAATAGTTTCTGATGGTTATATTGACAGGGCTGAATCAGATTTAGAATCATTTTATTTATCAGGAGCATATTACACAAGCAAAAGCTTATTAAAAGCAAACATCATTTCAGGTAAAGAAAAAACATACCAATCGTGGAATGGTGTTCCAAAAGTAAGGTTAGAAAACGACTTTGATGGAATGCAACAGTATCTAGATCATTGGTTAATAGATCAGGAAGAGTACGATCATATGATAAACTCAGATAGCCGAACTTATAACTTTTATATTTACGATAACGAAACAGATAATTATCAGCAAGATCATTACCAATTATTTTATTCTTATGAATTTAGTCCGGCATTTCATATAAATTCTGCATTACATTACACTCGTGGAAGAGGCTATTACGAACAATATAAAAAAGATCGTGATTTTGCTGATTATCAACTCGAAGATGTTATTGTAGATTCAGATACAATTACAAGTACAGACTTAATACAACAAAAATGGTTAGATAATCATTTTTACGGAGGAGTTTTTTCATTAGATTATCAAACCGGGAAATTGAATTTAACAGTTGGTGGAGGTTGGAATCAGTTTTTAGGTGATCACTTTGGAGAAGTAATTTGGGCGGAGTATGCAAGTAACGGAAATATCAGTCATCGATGGTACGAAAACGATGGAGATAAAACTGATTTCAATATTTATGCTAAAGCTAAGTATTTATTATTCGACAAACTAAACGCATATATTGATTTTCAATATAGAAATATTAATTATTCAATTGATGGTATTGATGATGATTTAAGAAATATAACGCAGAATCATAAATTTGAGTTTTTTAATCCAAAGCTTGGTTTATTTTACCAGGTTAATGATCTTCATTCAAGTTATCTGACATTTGGCATAGCGAATAGAGAACCAAACAGGAGCAATTATACCGATGCTGATCCAGGCAAACCATTACCAAAACCAGAAACTCTTTACAATATTGAATTAGGTTATAATTACAAGTCTACAAATACATATTTCAGTTCAAATCTTTATTACATGTATTATATTGACCAGTTAGTTTTAACCGGAGAGATAAATGATGTTGGGGCAGCAATTATGACAAATGTCGATAAAAGTTATAGATTAGGCTTAGAAGTTTCTACAGGAATTAAAATACTTGAAAAAGTAAATATAAGTGCTAATGCAACATTTAGTCAGAATAAAATCTCTGATTTTACAGAATATGTCGATAATTGGGATACATGGGGACAAGAAGCTAATAATATTGGAGAAACGGATCTCTCATTTTCCCCGAGCATAATTGTAAATGGAAGAATTTCATATGAATTATTTAAGAACTTTAAGACCGAATTCATTTCAAAATATGTAGGTAAACAATACATCGATAATACTTCTAATAACGACAGATCTATTGATCCTTATTTTGTAAATGATTTTAAAATTTCCTATTCTCTAAAAACAAAATCTATTAAAGAGATTGATTTTAATGTACTAATTAACAACATATTTAATCATAAATATGAGTCAAACGCATGGGTATACAGGTATATTTTAGGTGGAGAAGAATTTTTAATGGATGGCTATTTCCCACAGGCAGGAATTAATATACTTGGAGGAATTACTCTAAAATTTTAATTACCTTAAATCCGCAAGCCGTAGCACGGATTTATTGATAATAAGCGAGTTAATAACAATTTACTGCTATATGTATAAGTTAACCGTGCCACGGCTAATTACTTTATCTGTATACGAATAGAAATCAACTTGCGAATATTAGGAATTAAAAAAATACAGAAAAAAATTTCTACATTTTTTACTCTTTGAAAAGTCGATTATATAACAGACGTAGAATTATCATAATAAAATATTTTAAAAAAGCAACTTTTTTTGAAACAATTTTGACATAAAATCGTTTATAAAATAGAAATTGGTTCAATGCTTAATTAATTTAAGCAGCGCAAGTAAGATTGTAAAGAAACAGTTTTTCATTTAAATTTTAGGTTTAATTTTTAGGGTATTAAGAGAGTCAGGAGCAACAGGTTTCTGGCTTTTTTATTTATATGCCATACGTATATTGTTTAAAAAAATCTATATTAAGATTTCATTCGTTCATTTTGTTTTTCAAATTTTCATACTTATTTTTTGCCTATTTTTGTGTAAAAGGAAACACTATGCGATTAAAAAATACATTTTACATTCTTCTTTTACTTCTTATTAGTTCTTGCCAGAGCAAAACAGATGAATTGAAAAAAAATGTATCTCGATATAACGAATCGAAAGGAATTGCAACACTTGATCCGGCATTTGCCAAGAGCCAGGTATTAATTTGGCCAACAAACCAAATTTATAATGGTTTATTACAAATGGATAATGAATTAAATATTAAACCATGTATTGCAAAAAAGTGGGAAATATTAAATTCCGGTAAAACATATCAATTTACATTACGAGATGATGTGTATTTTCATGATCACAATATATTTGAGAATAAACAAGAAAGAAAAGTAACTGCCAAAGATTTTGAATACAGCTTAAACCGTATAATCGACCCTAAAACAGCATCGCCCGGAGCATGGATTTTTAATACTGTGATTAAGGACGGTATAAAAGCAATTAACGATAGTACGCTACAAATTCAGTTAAAAAATTCTTTTCCTGCATTTTTGGGCTTACTCACTATGCAGTATTGTTCCGTAGTTCCAAAAGAAATTATAGACTTTTACGGAGAAGATTTCAGAAATAATCCAATTGGCACAGGCCCTTTTCAGTTTAAGATATGGAAAGAAGGCGAAAAATTGGTTCTGCTAAAAAATCCTGAATATTTCGAAAAAGATAGTTTGGGAAAACCACTTCCCTACCTTGATGCAGTTTCAATTACCTTTATTAATGATAAGCAATCTGAGTTTCTGGAATTTTTAAAAGGTAATATCGACTTTATATCAGGATTAAATCCAGCAAATAAAGATGAATTAGTTACTAAAAATGGAAATCTGAATCCAAAATATAAAGATCAAATAATTATGATAAATCAGCCCTATTTGAACACTGAATATTTAGGATTTTTATTAGATACTTCGCAATTAAAGGATAAATCATCACCTGTTTTAAACAAGAAAATAAGGCAAGCTATAAATTATGGTTTCGATCGTAAAAAAATGATGAAATACTTAAGAAATAATATTGGATCGCCTGCTTTATATGGTTTTATTCCCAAAGGTCTACCTTCTTATTCTGAGAAAATTACCGGATTCAATTATGATCCTGACAAAACACGAAATTTACTTACCGAAGCCGGTTTTCCGAATGGTGATGAACTCCCTCCAATTACATTAACAACAACAAGTGATTATTTGGACTTATGCGAATATATCCAGCAGCAATTAGCCCAGTTTGGCATTGAAATAATTATTGATGTTAATACAGGAGCAACTTTCAGAGATATGGTTGCAAACTCCAAGCTGGAATTCTTTAGAGGTTCGTGGATAGCTGATTATCCTGATGCAGAAAATTATCTCGCACTGTTTTACAGTAAAAATTTCAGTCCTGCCGGGCCAAATTATACTCACTACTTTAACCAGGAATATGATAAATTATACGAACAAGCAATGCTTGCAGTTAATGACAGTATTAGGTATACTTTATATAATAAAATGAACCAAATCATTATTGATGATGCTATAGTTGTACCTTTATATTACGATGAAGTTATTCGATTTGTAAAAAATAACATTTCAGGATTTGAAAGTAATCCAATGAATTTATTAAACTTGAAATATGTTAAAAAACAATCAAATTTATGATACTTGTTGCAGATAGTGGATCCACCAATACTGATTGGGTAATTATTGAAAGAGATAAAATTATCTCCTCATTTATTACAAAAGGATTTAATCCATACTTTACTGAAAGTGCAGAAATATATAAGGAGTTAAAAATTAAAGTTCCCGAAAATCTTCAAATAAATGATATAAGTAATATCTACTTTTATGGTTCAGGTTGTTCATCACCAGAGTTAAATAGTATTATACACAATGGTCTAAATCAATTTTTTCCTGATTCTGACATTGAAATAAATCATGATTTATTAGCTGCCGCACGAGCTCTTTTTATTCAAGATTCCGGCATTGTTATTATTCTTGGAACAGGCGCTAATATTTGTTTATATGATGGAAAAAATATTGTGAAAAATATTCAGTCATTGGGATATATTTTAGGAGATGAAGGTGGAGGCGATTATTTAGGAAAATTATTTATTACTGAATTTCTATATGGAAATCTTCCTAAAAATATACATCAGGATTTTTTAAAGAAGTATAAGCTTAGCAATAATCAAATAATGCACAAAATCTATAAAGAACCTAATCCCAACCGGTTTCTAGCATCATTTTGCGAGTTCATTTCAAAGCATAAAGAAAATTCTTTCTTGAATACTTTGGTGAAGAAATCATTTACTGACTTATTCCTTAATCACGTTACCAGATATGATAATTATACTAATTGTAAAATACGTGTTACCGGTTCGGTTGGGTTTCATTTTCAAAATCAATTAAAAGAGGTTGCAAAAGAATTCAATGCTCATATCGACCTAATTGAAAAAAATCCTATTATGCGACTTACTCAATATCATATTAAAAAACAGGGCTAATTCTGATTTGAAGGTTTAAGGTTTAAAGTTCAGAGTTTCAAATTTCAAATTTTGAGATTATTACTGCTGTTTACCTCCAACTGCCGCTGGCTGCTGTAACATATACATTCCATTCAACAATTGACCAATAAACCCGTTTACTAATAAACAACACTTTCTTTATTTTAAATTTATATGTTTTGATATCATAATTTTATCAAGTATCTTTAAATTAGCAATTCTAAAAATAACAGAACTTTAATGAAAACCTGTATAATAATTGATGATGAAAAAAATGCCCGGGAAGCATTAGCAAAAATAATTGAACGTTATTTTAATACTAAAGTAAAAATTCTGCAATTGGCAGATTCTGTTAAAGAAGGTGTATTTGCCATTAACAAACATCACCCGGATATTGTATTTCTTGACATTGAAATGCCCGAAGAGAATGGATTTAAGCTTTTCGATTATTTTGACATTTACGATTTTGAAGTAATTTTTACAACTGCGTACAAGCAATATGCAATCGATGCAATAAAATTTGCAGCACTGGATTATCTTTTAAAACCCATAAACTATATTGATTTAAGAGATGTTCTGGTTCGACTGGAGAAAAAACAAAGTAAATCTTCAAATACAGACCAAATTGAAGCATTCTTAAGTAATATAAATAGTGATCCGGGGAACTTTACTAAAATTGCCCTGCCAACTATGGATGGTTTTCAGTTAGAAAAAGTTAATAATATAGTTTATTGCCAGGCCGAGGAAAATTATTGTAAGATTTTTACAAATCGTAACGAAGCAATATTAGTTGCACGAACTTTAAAAAATATTGAAGAATTATTACCTGACGAAATATTTTTTAGAATACATAAATCGTATCTTGTTAATATGAATTATATTAAATCGTATTGTAAAACTGACGGATATAGAATTATTTTAGAAAATGGTACTGAGCTGGATGTTGCTACACGCAGGAACGAGGAATTTTTAAAAGCATTGACAAAACGTTAAAATTTCCACTACAGAAGAATGAAAAAAACACTTTTATTTATATTAATATATTCTTTTCTCTCAACTCATTATTCTTTGGGTCAGCAATATTATTCAAGGAATTATACAATAAATGATGGCCTTCCAGATAATTGCATTCGGGGAATTTATAAAGACGGAAAAGGATTCCTATGGATAGGAACTGATGCTGGCTTATCCAGATTTGATGGTAAAAACTTTAAGGTTTATTCATCGCAAGACGGATTAATTGGGGATAAAATCTGGTCTATTTCTGAATGTGAAGAAAACTGTATTTGGGTTGGTTGCCACGATGGAGGTATTTCTAAACTAAGTGATAAAGAAATAATTTCGTACAATTCGGAATCTGGTTTGATATCAAATGAAGTTAGAAAAATCCATTATTCAACTAAATTTAAGATTTTGCTTATTGGTACCGAAGATGGATTAACTGTTTACAACAATGATAGATTTATTTCTTTTCATAAGAAACTTAACAATGTAAGCCAAAGACTCCAAATTACAGATTTCTTAGAAAACGATGATTTTATTTATGTTTTTACAAATGGAAATGGTTTATACAAGTATATTCCTGCAATGGAAAGCCTGATAAGGATTCCTTCCGATAACCCGTTAAACAATCACTTAACCAATTCTGCATTCATATCCGATTCAGAAGATACTCTCATAAATTTCAAACGAAAAAGCCTTATATCAATAAAAAATGGTAAAAAGAATATCACAGATTTTGTTGGTCAGGTTGTTGATTATAAAGAAGACCTTGATAATAATATTTGGATAGCTGCATGGAGTAATAATTACATAAATGCCGGAGGACTTTTTAAATATGATAGTTCAGGACTTACAAATTTCGGCAATTACCTTGGGATAAAATCCAATAATATTTTATCGCTTGAATTTGATTCAAAAGAAAATCTTCTTTGGATAGGAACTAAAGAACACGGACTATTCTTATATCCGTTGAGCAATTTTTCATATTATAAAGCAGAAGATTTTAATTTGCCGGAATTAAATATAACTGATTTAAATATTGACAAATCGAATACTTTATGGATTGCCACGAAGAAGAATATTATAAAACAATATGATACTGGTATTTGTAAAATATTCAGTTTTAATCTGTTTAATACTAAATTTGAAGATTTCGTTAAGAACACGATTAAAACAAAATATTATTACCTAATTGATCAAACCGGTTCTTTCGAAAAATATCAGCAACTTATTTCTTCAGGTTCATATCCCTTTACAAATCCATATAAAAGACTTAACGGAAATATATTGCCAGCTAAAAGTCTTTACAAACCTCTAAAATATGATGTTTTAATAAATAAAAAACTAACTGAATTTAATAGCATAATAACAGATTCTAAGGGGAATACCTGGGTAGGAAGTAATGTTGGGATTTTTAAAATTGATAAAGAATCAGATAATATTATATATTTTGATCTGGAGGGATATCAATTTAGTAATTTTTCTTTTGATTCTGAAAATAGAATTTATGGTGTAAGCTGGGCTGATCTCTTTATATATCCTGATATAGAAAACAATTCAGATTATTACTTATATAATTATTACGACCAAAAAAGTCCAATAAATATTACCAAAATAAAAAATCAGGATGAGAGAATCTGGTTTGTCAGTACTGACCATGGTCTTTTCCTTTATGATAAAAATAAGTTTTACTCAACGTATGATCAAAAAATAATAGACAATCAAGCTTTTACATATATCTGTTTTGATAATTCCGGAAATATTATTGCCGGTAGTGCCAATGGTAAAATTTACATTGCCGGGTTTTCGAATGATACTATTCGATCCAAATTTGAAATTGACAAAAAGAACGGATTATTAGGCTCAAGCATAAGATGGCTCAATTGTACTGATGATAATATATTAATTGCAGGAACCAATGCCGGATTAAATTTTATTGATCTTGACAAGCTTTATAATACCAGAAATATTTTTATAGAAAGCATTGATAAATCCGAAGGGTTTACTGATTATTCGGGAACAAACTCTATAATCCAAAATGGTAAAAGTTTATGGATCGG
>JAUVUS010000430.1 GCA_030600865.1 Bacteroidales bacterium
AAGTTACGAAATATGATGATATTTATCAAAAGAAATATTCTTTCATAATTCTGGAATTTATGAATGAACCAAAAAATATTGTATTATTTAGTAAATTTGAAATGGAAAGTTACGAAATATGATGATATTTATCAAAAGAAATATTCTTTCATAATTCTGGAATTTATGAATGAACCAAAAAATATTGTATTATTTAGTAAATTTGAAATGGAATTCTGTAATTAGAATTATTTTAAATAAATTTTGTAAAACTCAGTATTATTATGATTTAGAGTCTAAATATTAAAGGACATATTTTAAATCTTGGTATTAATAAATCAAAATTTTATATTGAACAATTATTTTCGAAACCATTAATTATAAACTAAGCGTTTTAAACTATGCGTGTTAAACGAATACTACAGGAAAAAGAAGCTGTCATACAGTCATCTGTGGATCTAACCTTAATTGATCCATTAATTGAAAAATACAAAAATAAAAAAGGCAACCTGATACCAATTTTACAGGGAACTCAGGATGTTTATGGATATTTACCCCAAGAAACTTTTATAAAAATATCTGAACAAACAGGATTAAAACTGAGTGAAATGTATGGCGTTGCTACGTTTTATACGCAATTTAGATTAAATCCAGTTGGAAAATATATTGTAAAAGTGTGCCATGGTACTGCATGTCATGTGCAAAATGCCACAGCTATTTCTGAAGCTGTTGAAGATGCTTTAGGAATAAAAGATGGAGAAACTACTGAAGACAGACTTTTTACATTAGAGTCTGTTGCTTGTCTTGGTTGTTGTTCTCTGGCTCCGGTTATGATGATCGGAGATGAGACTTATGCTAAACTTACAGGAACTAAAGCTGTGAAAATCGTTAAAGAAATCAAGATTAAGGAAAGTAATTAATTTATTCCAACAGGAAAAACCTAAAGAATTTAACATGAAAAAAACTAAAGTTTTAGTAGGATTAGCAAGTTGTGGAATAGCTGCTGGTGCTAATAAAGTATACAATAAGCTTAAGGCTTTACAAGAAGCAGATAAACTCGATATCGACCTTAAGATAACAGGATGTATCGGAATGTGTTATCGTGAGCCATTAGTTGAGGTAATTGATGAAACTGGCTCATATTTATACGGAGAGATTGATGAAGAAAAGGCTGTCGAAATTTTTGATAAACATCTGAAACAAAATGAAATTGTAAAAGATTATGTTGTAAAAAGTGATTTGTTCGAATCAAAAGATGATTCGTTTTGGGATGGACAGGTAAAGATTGCACTTCGAAATTGTGGTGTTATTGACCCTGAAAATATTGAAGAATACGAAGAGCATGATGGTTATATAGCCATTAAAAAAATACTGGAAGGTAAAATAAGTCAGGAACAGGTAATAAAAACTGTTTTGGATTCAGGTATTCGTGGTCGTGGAGGTGGAGGATTTCCGACCGGAATGAAATGGAGATTTGCATACAATAATAAAGCTGATACAAAATATATTATTTGTAATGCGGATGAGGGTGACCCCGGTGCATTTATGGACAGATCTTTATTAGAAGGTGATCCTCATGCAGTTATTGAAGGTTTGATTATTGGTTCTTATGCTATCGATGCCAGCGAAGGTGTTATTTATTGTCGTGCCGAGTATCCATTGGCAATTAAGCGATTAAATATAGCAATTGAGCAGGCCAGAGAAAAAGGATATTTAGGAAAAGATATTATGGGAGTTAAAGGATTTAACTTCGATTTATATGTTAAAGAAGGGGCAGGAGCATTTGTTTGTGGTGAAGAAACAGCATTGATGGCTTCAATTGAAGGTGAACGCGGGATGCCACGTAAACGTCCTCCATTTCCGGCAGAAGCAGGATTATGGGGTAAACCATCCAATATTAATAATGTAGAGACATTTGCCAATATTCCATAAATATTGTTAAATGGTGCAGAATCGTTTTCAAAATACGGTACTGAAAAAAGTAAAGGAACCAAGGTTTTTGCTTTAACAGGTAAGATTAATCATGGTGGTTCTGTTGAAGTTCCAATGGGTATTACCATCAGAGATATCATATTTAAATTAGGTGGTGGAATAACAGATGGTAAAAAGTTTAAGGCTGTACAGCTGGGAGGTCCATCAGGTGGTTGTATCCCTGAATATCTTGCTGATACAATTGTTGATTACGACTCGGTAAATGCAACAGGAGCTATTATGGGATCGGGAGGTATGGTTGTAATGGATGAAACAACCTGTATGGTTGATATTGCACGTTTCTTCCTTGATTTTACCTGTAAAGAATCATGTGGAAAATGTACTTTTTGTCGTTTGGGAACAAAACGAATGCTTGAGATTCTAACCAGAATTACCGAAGGCGAGGGAAAGGAAGGAGATATTGAAAAACTGGAAGAATTAGCATATCAAATTAAAGATAACTCTCTTTGTGGCTTAGGACAAACAGCACCAAATCCTGTTTTAACTACCATAAAGTATTTTCGTCATGAGTACGAAGCTCATATAAAGGATAAAAAATGTCCTGCATTAAATTGTAAAAAACTACTTACTTATACTGTTAATCCTGATACATGTACAGGTTGTACAGTTTGTGCTAAAAACTGTCCGACAGATGCAATCGACGGAGCAAGAAAAGAAATTCACTTTATTCGTCAGGATGCATGTATTCAGTGCGGTATGTGCTTTAGTAAGTGTAAGTTTGATGCTATTATTTTATCATAATTTTAAACTTTAAATGATAATTATATATGCAATTTTTAAGCAATACACATTCAAAATTTGGTAATTCAATATCAAAGTGTAAATAATGTTTCTCAATAATTGTGTATATAGACTCTATATAAAATCATTAACCAAATTAAAA
>JAUVUS010000006.1 GCA_030600865.1 Bacteroidales bacterium
ACTTGCTGGGCAACGAACATTAAACTTACCAGGGTATTATTAATTCCCAGTTTTGCTTTTAATAGAGGAACAATTGGAGCTAAAAATGCAGAATAAGTATCATGCACAAAGTGTGCGATAGAAATAAAAATTACATTTTTTACTTGAAACTTTTTTTGATTTTCCATTAAAAAGGTCAGTCCAGATAATTATCGGGATCAGCAATATATTATAATTGAGAAATTAATTTTTCCATTATCAGTGTCATCTTGGTTTCGGCTTTTGAAGCAACCTTTTGAACTTCTTCGTGTGTTACTTCAACTATTTTTCCCGGAACACTTAAATCTGTAATAATTGAAATTGCAAAACACGGGATCCCCATTTGTCGTGCAACAACAACTTCAGGAACTGTTGACATTCCAACCGTATCGCCACCTATTATTCTAAAATATTGATATTCCTTAGGAGTCTCAAAAGTAGGACCTGTCGTTGCAACATAACATCCAACTTGTACTTTAATATTTTGTTTTTTAGCTATTTCTTTAGCTTTTTTAATTAAGTCATGATCGTATGGTTCACTCATATCAGGGAAACGAACTCCAAACTCAGGTATGTGTTTCCCGATTAAAGGATTTGGTATTAAGTTAATATGATCATTCTGAATCATTAAATCTCCAATTTCATAATCAGGATTTACGCCACCGCTTGCATTAGAAACAAACAGTGTTGTTATGCCAAGAAATATCATAACACGAACCGGGAAAGTTACCATTTCAATTGGATATCCCTCATAATAATGGAATCTGCCTTGCATAGCAACAATTTTTTTCCCGCCTAATTCTCCAAAGATTAATCTTCCATGATGCCCATCAACTGTAGAGACAGGAAATTCAGGGATGCTGTCATAATCGAGAGAATGTTCTATTTTGATATCCTTTACCAATCCACCTAAGCCTGTTCCTAAAATGATACCTACTTCGGGATAAAACTTTGTTTTATTCTGGATAAAGGAAACTGTGCTTTTTATTCTTTCTAACATATTCAATGATTTGCTGATTAAAATTATCTGTTCGGTTGTTTAAAAATTTTACCCGAATCGGAATATAGAAAAACGAACCTTTCAGATTGTTAGCAATATTACTAAATTTTTGTAAACGCATTGCATCTTTTTCAGTCGTAATAATGATTTTTTTATCAGAAACAATAGAATTGAATTTTTGTTCAATCTTCTTAATATCAGACTCTTTAAAATTGTAATGGTCTGAATATTCTAAAATTTGAATATTTTTGGAAATATTTTCTGCAATATATTCTTTCAGTGGTTTCGGATTTGCTATTCCTGTCACTAATAAAATGTCAAAACCTTTAAAATTTCCATTATTATTTTGATTATCAGAACTGTTAAAAACAGACTTTAAAATACCATAATCGAAAGTTGTAAAAAACAGGTGCTGAAAAGGATAAGGTTTTAATTCGTTAAAAATAATTCTTCGATCAATTGGTTTTAAATTCTTAGGGGATTTTGTTATGATAATAATATTTGCTCTTTTTTTCTCGAATGCTTGTTCACGTAAATCGCCAAAAGGGAGAATAAAATCTTTATCAATTGGTCGTGAATAATCGATTAATAAAATAGATAAATTTGCACTTACTTTTCTGTGTTGATAGGCATCGTCCAGTAAAATAACATCTAAATCTTTATTTAGTGTAGCTAATTGATTTATTCCGTTTGTTCGATTAGCATCCACAGCAACATCAATTTCAGGGAATTTTTGTTTTATTTGCCTTGGCTCATCTCCAATCTCTCTATCGGTCGATTCCTGCGTGGAAAGAATAAAGCCTTTTGTTTTTCTTTTATAACCCCGACTTAAAGTTGCGACTTTAAATTCAGATTTTAGCAAATCCACTAAATATTCAATATGTGGTGTTTTTCCTGTTCCACCTACAGTTATATTCCCTACTGAAATTAATGGTATATTGAATTGAAGTGATTTAAATATTTTATAATCATAAAAGCGATTTCGGATAAATACAATTAATCCGTAAAGTAAACTTAAAGGGAATAATATGGGGCTTAATATTTTTCTAATTTTTTGCATACAGGAAGCTAAAATACTAATTTTTTAATCGATTAATAAATATTAAATAAAGTAATACATAGAAAGATGCAATTACCAAAATTAATTTAATAAATGGTTTTTATTTTGTAACTTGTGTGATTATTAACAAATTAGGCAAAATGGAAAAAACAGAACGAAGATTCGGAATAATTGCTATTATTGCTTTAACATTTGGAGTAATCTTTAAGTTTCAACATTGGCCGGGATCATCAATTTTGTTTCTTATCTCTGTACTCTTTTTCAATTTTGTCTATTTACCTATTAATTTGATTTTAGGTATTAGAAAATCAAAATCTTTTCTTGAAAGACTTTACACAATAATTAAATTTCTAACCTTATTTACTAATATAACCGGATTTTGTTTTAAAATAATGCATTACCCTGGTGCGAGGCTTCTTCTTATAATAAGTCCTCCTTTAATAACATTACTGCTAATTATTTATTTCATTTTAAGAAAAACAGGAAAAAGTAAATTGCCTTTTAATGTAAATGATCTTATAATAACAGTACTTGCATTTATAATATTTATATTTATTAATCGGGTAATGGTATCTCCGAGTGTAGTAGATGGATATTCCACAATAAACAATCATTATGAGAAATTAAATTCTGGAATGCAAGCAGCCAATAGTTTGATATATAAAAGTGTTTATCAGGAAAGTAGTTTAGAAAACAAACAGCTTATTGAAACCATTAAACTATTAGAAAAAGAGAGTAATAAATCATATGCGATTATTGATTCTTTAAGAAATGAATTCACTCTTTTCTTTAGCGGACGTACTTATGAGAGAATTCAAAAAGATCCCTATTACATAAGTGATAAAAAAGCAAAGATGGATATTGGGAAATCGTTTTTTATTACAAATAAGAATGGACAGCTTTTAAAAGAAACAGTATATAGTTATTTAAATAAAATAAATATTATAGTTAACAAGCATAATATTCAATCGAGCCTAATCGGTTTTGGTTTAGACACAAAAGATATTAAAAACGAATATGGATATATGATGAGTTGGGAATCGTATATGTTTAAATACATGCCCGTAATTGGAGTTTATTCAAACTTGTCAAGACTTGAAAACTTATTACTCCTTACGGAAAGTAATACTCTAAATACATTAATTAATCAGTTTGATTTATCGGAGGAGTCTCTTTTATTGCAAGAATATGCGAAAAAAGAATCAGAGAGAGCTATAGAAGTCAAGCAAAATGAGATTCTTCAAATTAAACAACAAGAAAAATTAAAGGAATTAGAATTGGCTAAATCAAAATCAGAACTAGATCAGAGAACTACATTATTGGTATTTGCTTTTGTTGGAATTGGATTTGTTTTCGTTTTGCTTATTATTTCAACCAGAGCGTTCATCATAAAACAAAAAGCAAATAAAAAATTAGCTAATCAGAAAGATGAAATATTAAACAGAAATGAAGAAATACAACAAGCAAATGAAGAAATTACAGCACAGCGTGACGAAATTGAAGCACAACGTGATTTAGTAATGGAACAAAAAGTAAAAATAGAAGAAGTAAACGAAGAACTTACTGATAGTATCCATTACGCAAAATATATCCAAAATGCCATTTTGCCACAAGAAGATTTTAGAGGGAAACTATTATCAGAACACTTTATTCTTTTTAAACCTAAAAATATTGTAAGTGGCGACTTTTACTGGGTAACAAAAGTAGAAGAAAGAACAATTATTGTAGCAGCCGATTGTACCGGTCATGGAGTTCCCGGGGCATTTATGAGTATGTTAGGTATTTCCTTTTTAAATGATATTGTAAACAAAGAATACATAACTCATTCCGGAGTTATACTTCGACGATTAAGAAAGGAAGTTATTAATGCGTTACAACAAAAAGGAGAATATGGCGAACAACGAGATGGAATGGATATAGCGCTTTGTTCAATTGACCTTGAGAATTTAGATCTACAATTTTCTGGGGCTAATAACCCTTTATATCTAATTCGGGACAAAGAAAAAGAGCCCGTTAAAGAAGCAATAATATTTGAAAATTCGGAAGTTAATTTATATGAAATAAAAGGAGATAAAATGCCAATAGCCATCCATGATCGAATGGATAAATTCCAGATGCACGAAATTAAATTATTGAAAGGTGATTGTTTATATATGTTTTCGGATGGCTTTGCAGATCAATTTGGTGGAGAGAATGGTAAAAAATTTAAATATAAACCATTTAAAGAACTATTACTGGCAAATGCTAAAAAGCCAATGAAACAACAATTCGATATTCTTGATAATACATTAAAAAAATGGCAAAGAAATTTTGATCAGGTTGATGATATTTTAGTTATTGGATTAAAAGTTTAAAACTCGCTAATTGTCCCTTTTTTCGGATAATCAATTGTATAATGTAGTCCTCTGCTTTCATGCAGGCCTTGTGCCATTTTTAATATCAGGTAACCAACGTTAATCAGGTTTCTTAGTTCACAAAGTTTTTGCGAAAGAATTGATTTTTCATAAAGTCTTTCAGTTTCTTTGTATATAATTTCTAATCGACGCAGGGCTCTGTCAAGTCTAAGGTTTGATCTAACAATTCCAACATAGTTACTCATGATTTGTTGGACTTCTTTGTAATTCTGAGTGATCATAACCATTTCTTCAGGATAAGTAGTACCATGAGCATTCCACTCAGGAATTTCTTTTTTTAATTCAACATCTTTAATCTTTGTAATTGCATCTTTAGCAGCTCTATCTGCATAAACAACAGCTTCTGATAATGAATTTGAGGCTAACCTGTTTGCTCCGTGCAATCCTGTGGAAGAAACTTCACCGGCTGCATAAAGACGATTAATTGTACTACATCCGTTTTTATCAACTTTAATTCCTCCACACATATAATGTGCTGCAGGGATAACAGGAACCGGATCTTTTGTAAAATCAATATTTAATGATAAACACTTTTTGTAAATGTTAGGAAAATGATTTTTTAATTTTTCAGGATCAAGATGGGTACAATCTAAATGAACATGATCATCACCGGATATTTTCATTTCATAATCGATGGCACGAGCAACAATATCTCTAGGAGCAAGGCTTCCGCGTTTATCATATTTATTCATGAATTTTTCCCCATCGATAGTTTTTAGTATTGCACCAAATCCTCGCAAAGCCTCAGTAATCAAAAATGAAGGTTTTTCTCCGGGATTGTATAGGGAGGTAGGATGAAACTGCATAAACTCCATGTTTTCTATAATTCCTTTAGCACGGTAAACCATGGCAATACCATCGCCGGTAGCTATTTTAGGATTTGTGGTTGTGTCGTATAAATTGCCTGTTCCGCCGGTTGCAATTAATGTTACTTTTGAAAGATAAGTATTTACCTGATCTGTATTTAAATCTAAAACATAAGCTCCGTAGCATTCAGTATCCTTATGACTGCGTTTCACTAATTTACCTAAATGGTGTTGTGTAATTAAATCAACTGCAAAATGATTCTCAAATATTTCAATATTCTTATGTTCACGAACCTTTCTAACCAGTGAGTTCTGAATTACTTCGCCGGTATTGTCCTTATGATGTAAAACACGATATTCGGAATGACCGCCTTCTCTTCCTAAATCGTATTTGCCTTTTTCATTTTGGTCAAAGTTCACGCCCCATTTTATTAATTGTTTAATTTGTGCCGGAGCTTCACTAACAACCATTTCAACAATTTCCCGCTTACATAATCCATCACCGGCAATTAAAGTATCTTCAATATGCTTTTCGAAATTATCAGGTTCATAAGTTACAGCTGCTATTCCGCCTTGAGCATATTTTGTATTCGATTCTTCAAGAGTAGTTTTGCTAATTAGGATTACTTTACCATGTTCTGCAACTTTCAGTGCGAAACTTAATCCTGCAATTCCAGATCCAATAACCAGAAAATCGGTTTCTTTGATCATAACATAAGAGATTTTAAAATGCTTAATTCGTGATAATGAACAAAGGTAGAAATTGTTATTGAAAAAATATAAATATTACAGGATTTATAAGCTTTTAAGGTATAAGTTCATATTGTTATGATTTCAAAACTATTTCGATTATTTTTGTCAGATTAATTTAAAAAATGAAATAAAAATAACTAGGTATGGCTCAAGACGATCTATTTAAAAAACTTATTGCTCATGCAAAGGAGTATGGATATATTTTTCAATCGAGTGAAATTTATGATGGATTAAGTGCGGTTTACGATTATGGTCAGTATGGTGTTGAATTAAAAAACAATATTAAAAAGTACTGGTGGGATGCAATGGTAAAAATGAACGAAAACATTGTGGGTATTGATACTGCGATTTTTATGCATCCTGAAATATGGAATGCGTCAGGTCATACAAGTGCTTTTAACGATCCCTTGATTGATAATAAAGACTCTAAAAAAAGATACAGAGCCGATGATTTAATCGAGGAACATATTCGAAAATATCAAAACAAAATTGATAAGGATGTAGCTAAAGGGCACAAAAAATTTGGAGATGCTTTTGACGAAAAACAGTTTCTTGAGACAAATCCTAATGTTCTGCGAAATCAAGCGAAAATTGACGAAATACAAAGCCGGTTAGTTAAAGCTTTAGAAGCAGATGATTTAAACGAAATAAAACAAATAATTATTGATTGCGAAATTGCCGATCCTGTTTCGGGTTCAAAAAACTGGACTGATGTACGACAGTTTAACTTAATGTTCGAAACGCAGTTGGGTTCAACGGCCGATGGAGCGAGTAAAATTTATTTACGTCCCGAAACAGCACAAGGTATTTTTGTTAATTATCTGAACGTGCAAAAAACTGGTCGGATGAAATTGCCATTTGGTATTGCTCAAATTGGTAAAGCATTCCGAAATGAGATTGTTGCACGCCAGTTTATTTTCCGTATGCGTGAATTTGAGCAAATGGAAATGCAATTTTTTGTTAAGCCTGGAACGGAAATGGAATGGTTTGAATATTGGAAAGAAATGCGAATTAAATGGCATAAAGCAATTGGATTACCAGAAGAAAAATACCGTTTCCACAAGCACGATAAACTGGCTCATTACGCTAATGCTGCTTACGATATTGAATTTGAATTCCCGTTTGGATTTAAAGAGTTGGAAGGGATTCATTCAAGAACAGACTTTGATTTGAAACAACATCAAGAATTTTCCGGTAAAAAGTTACAGTATTTCGATCCCGAATCTGGGGAAAGCTTTGTTCCTTATGTTGTGGAAACCTCAATAGGCTTAGACAGAACATTCTTATCTATCCTTTCAGCTTGCTTAAAAGAAGAAGAAGTAAAAAAAGAGAACGGAGAATCGGATACAAGAGTTGTATTGCAAATTCCACCGGCATTGGCTCCAATAAAACTGGCTGTATTGCCGTTGGTTAAAAAAGACGGTTTGCCCGAAAAAGCTCGTGAAATAATGGATGAGTTAAAATTTGATTTCATTTGTCAATACGACGAGAAAGATTCAATTGGCCGTCGTTATCGACGACAAGATGCTATTGGAACACCATATTGTATTACCATTGATCATCAAACATTAGAAGATAATAAGGTTACTATTCGTAATCGTGATACTATGGAGCAGGAACGAGTGCAAATTTCAGAACTTGCTAAAATAGTTGATGATAAAGTGAGTATGAAGAAATTATTGAAGAAGATTTTTTAAGACTGTTAAAGGTACGTAAAAGGTATAAATGTTTTAAAAGTTAAATAATGTCAAGTCATTGGAAAGATTTGCTTGTATGGCAACGTAGTCATGATTTTGTATTAACTATATATAAACTTATCGCAACTTTTCCGCAAGATGAAAAATTTCATTTAATTGATCAATTAAAAAGAGCAGCTTCTTCGGTTCCAGCAAATATTGTTGAAGGACATTCGAGGCAATCAAAAAAAGAGTTTGTAAGATTTATGATGTATTCTAGAGGCTCGTTAGAAGAACTTCGCTATTTTCTCTTGCTTGCTAAAGATCTTAATTATATTGATGAAGTAAATTATAATGAATTAGAAGAAAAGGCAGGAGAAATAAGTTTTTTATTAAATTCGCTTATAAAATCTATGAAGTAAACATTTATAACCTTTACAACATTTAATTTTTAACAAAGAGATAAACTCAAAATTTGGAGAAGAAAATTAACAAAAGAGTTCTAATAATCACATATTACTGGCCTCCAAGTGGCGGGGCCGGTGTTCAACGTTGGTTGAAATTTGCCAAATACCTTCCTGAATTTGATATTGAACCAATCATATTAACTGTTGATCCCAATCATGCTTCCTATCTTCAAATTGACAAGAGCTTAGAAAAGGATATCAGTCTGGATTTGAAAGTTTTTAAAACAAAATCTTTTGAACCTTTAAGTTTATTATCGAAAATACTTGGCAAGAAAAACATTGCCTATGGTGGATTTACCAATGTAAATAAAAAGAGCATCCTTCAAATAGTTTTGCGCTTTATTCGAGGCAACTTTTTTATTCCTGATGCACGAGTTGGATGGAACAAATATGCTTATAAAAAAGCAAAAGAAATTATTTCAGAATATAAAATAGATACAGTAATTACAACGAGCCCACCACACTCAACGCAGTTAATAGGATTAAAATTAAAGAAGAAATTAAATATTAACTGGATTGCAGATTTTCGTGATCCCTGGACTGATATTTATTATTACAAAGATTTATTACATACCAGACTTGTAAAAAGAATTGATGAAAAGAAAGAAAGAGAAGTTTTAGAAGTAGCTGACAAAGTAATTGTCGTTGGAAAATCGTTAAAAGAAAATTTTTACAGTAAAATAAATCAGGAGAAGTTTGTCGTAATTACTAATGGATATGATGAAGAAGATTTTGAAGAACAAAAACATGTTCGACCAGAAAAATTTACTATAACATACACAGGAACACTTTCTGACCAATACAATGTTGCAGCATTTATTGAAGTTTGTGAGGCAATAAAATCAAAAGGGGTAGACTTTATTATTCGATTTATTGGTAATGTTGCAGAATCTAAACTGAATGAATTTAAAAATGCGAGTTTGTTGGAGAATGTTGAAATAGTAAATTATGTTCCGCATCAAGAATCTATCAAATATTTATATAATTCATCAGCATTGTTATTAGTAATCCCTGATTTTAACGGGAATAAAGGAATTTTGACGGGCAAACTTTTTGAATATTTAGCTTCCGGAATTCCTATAGTTGGGATTGGCCCAACTGATGGTGATGCCTCTGAAATTATTGATGAATGCGAAGTTGGGAAAATGTTTGATTATACAGAAACAGAAAAGATATATGAAAATCTTTATAATTTAATAGAAAGCTTTAGAATCAAGCAAAATGATTCAAAACAATACCTGAAATATTCAAGAAAAAATCTTACCCAACAATTAAAAGAACTAATAGATGATGATAAATAAAGTATTGACAGTTATAGGTGCAAGACCACAGTTTATTAAAGCTGCAGCAGTTAGCAGGGCATTGCAAAAGGAGAATATTGCTGAAATAATTGTTCATACTGGCCAACATTTTGATTCGAATATGTCAAAGATTTTCTTTGATGAAATGGATATTCCTAAACCAGCTTATAATCTGGATATTCATAGTCTTTCGCATGGAGCAATGACTGGCAGAATGATTGAAGAAATTGAAAAAATTCTTAAAGTTGAATTACCAGACATTGTATTAGTTTATGGAGATACAAACTCAACTTTAGCAGGTGCTTTGGCTGCTCAAAAATTGCATATTCCAATTGCGCATATTGAAGCAGGGTTAAGATCTTTTAATTTAAAGATGCCTGAAGAAGTTAACAGAATTTTAACCGATAGAATTTCAAGTTATTTATTTTGCCCAACCGATAAGGCAATTGAAAATTTAAAAACCGAAGGATTTGAAAATTATCCTTTTACAATACTTAAGAGTGGCGATGTAATGCAAGATGCTGCCTTGTATTATGAAAAAGTATCTGATCAACAGTCAACTATTATTAAAGATCTTAAGTTAGAAAAATCGAAATTTATACTTTGCACTTTACACCGACAAGAAAATACTGATAATAGGGAGAGGCTTTTGAACATTATTAATGCCTATAACGAATTAAGCAAAGATTTTAAAATTATATTACCCTTACATCCACGCACTCAGAAAATCATAAAAGAATCATTAATAAATCTGGATTTTGATATTATTGATCCGGTTGGATATTTTGACATGATTCAATTAATAAAAAACTCTGAGTTTATAATTACAGATAGCGGAGGATTACAGAAAGAAGCGTTTTTCTTTAAAAAGTATTGCATTACTACTCGCGACGAAACAGAATGGGTTGAGCTGGTTGAAAATGGATTTAATGTTGTTGTTGGTGCTAATAAAGAAAAAATAATATTAGAAGTGCAAAAGGTTAGTCAAAAAACTGCAAATTTTGATATGGATTTATATGGAAATGGTAAGGCAAGTGAAAACATCGTTAAAAACTTACTTGCTTAATATATTGTTTTAACTTCTATAATAATTTCAAAAAGTTTTTTGTTTTATTTCTCCTGTGAAATGTTCTTTTTCCATTGTAATGGATTCTTCCATTTGTTCCAAAATCCGATAAAATATATTTTTTTTTCTTTTGAAATAATTAATTTATAAGTTAGAAAGAAATAAAATGCGATTAATAATAGCTTACATGAAATAGAAACTAATATTCTAAAATCATTTAAAAAATATGAAAAAATAATTATTACAATTGTAAACAATGTGAGAAGGGAAAGTCTGAGAAATTTATAAGGTACAAAATATACTTTTTGTGCTTTGTGAAAAACAATAATAAAGAAGATCATTTGTGCTAATAAAGTTGAGATTGAAGCACCATAAATACCCCATAATGGAATAAATAAATAATTAAGAACAAAATTAATAAGAGCTACTACTACTAATATACTTCCAATAATTTTGGTTTTTTTCTTTATATGTAAACCTATTATTACTACATCTTTCATAGATCCAAAAAGGAATGAAAATGAAATAATTGAAATAACATATATTGATTTTAAATAGAAGGCTTTATTTGTAGCAAAAATATTTATTAATTCATAACTGAATATCGAGATTAAAAGGATAGTAAAAAGAACAAATAGTGAAATAATGAAAAAAGTGTTTTTATAAAACTCTTTAGCATCTGGATCATTCATTTTTTTAAAAATAATCGGAGTAATCGACATTTGTATTGATGAGATTACGACTATTTTAATTGTATTAGCAATTTTAAAACCAAATCCATAAATAGCTGCATATTCCAAACCTTTCATTTTGGTTAATCCAAATCTGTCGAAAAAAGATAATAATACTCCAGAAATAGATGCTAATATAAGAGGATACGAATATTTAACTAATTCTTTAAGCTCCTTAAATTCAAATTTAAATTCAATATTTTTCCATAAATATGGTAGCATTAAGATTAATAAAACAAAATTACCAATACATTGAGCCTCAAATATTCCAATTACGTTTCTTTTCTTAAAAATCACAAAATATAGTGTTAGAGATAATACTAACAGAAATTTAAAAATATTGGAAATCGAGTAAGCTGTTGGTTTAGATTGTAATTTGAGTAAAGTGAATGGTATTATTAAGAGTGTTTGTAAAAAAGCCGAAATGAAAACTAATTGTAGAAGGTATTTATAATCTTCAGAATCTAAAAGAAATAAAGCAATGGATTCAATAAAAGATTGAAATAGAATGAAACTAATAATACTAAATGCAATTACGCTAGTTAATATGGTATAAACAATTTTTTTTTGTCTCTCAATAAAATGTTTGTCCCAGTACCAGCGAACAAGACTTTGGTATAGTGAAATTCCAAGTATTGCAATTAAAAGTTGAGTTATAATTTCTACATTAGCTAGTATGCCATAATCTGCTTCTTTTAAATATTCGGAATTTGTATAAATTGGCAATAGAATAATGCCAATAATTTTTGTTGTAATATTTCCAAAGCTGTATATAATTGAGTTTTTGGCTGCTTCTTTAAATTCTTTTGTCATTCTTTTTTTAAAATACTTAATTGTAAGTAAATGGATTAAAATTGAGATAATAAAATCATTATAAATTACCTGTAACTACTAAAGTATTAAAATAATTGAAAAAGTATTTTGGTTTTCTTCCAAGAATTGTTTTAAGTTGTTTCTTAAATAATTCAAAATGATTTAGTTTAACTCTTCCTGCAAAGCTTAAGTCAACAGGCTCAATACCTGCTTGTGACATAACTTTTAAGATGGTAAACGGTGTAAACCAATACTTATGGTCACTATTAATATATTCGACTTTGCTTTTCTTTGCAATTCTTAATAATTGATTGTTCAAGGCATTGGGAACTGTAATAATAATCTTCTCAATGAAATCTTTATACTTTTTCTTTATTTCATGTAAAAATTCAACAGGATTCTCTACGTGTTCTAGAATCTCTCCTAATACAATACAATCCCATTTATCAGTTTTAATTATTTCCAATTCATTAGAAAGCAAATCAGCATAAAAAACATTATCAAAGTTGTATTCATCTTTTAATAAATTAATTCCTTCTTTGTTTATATCAATACCAATGCATTTTTTAGCATTCTGGGTTAATAATTTATGTAAATAATTACCACTATTTATTTTTTCATCAATTAAATCGATGTGGTCTACACAACCAACATGAAGAATCTTTTTTTGTCTGGTCTTTTCAAGAACCATTTTAATTCTTGTTTTTGATTCGAATTTCTCTAAAATCTTAAAATTATAAGATGAACTAAAGGATTCTCCAGAAATATATTTTAATTGCTCTTGTGTGATTTCCATAATGATACTATCTTATTGTAGAACTGTAAATTATTATTAGATAAATTATAGTGCGTTTCCCATGTTTTAAATGAATTATCTCTTATTAGCTGAATTTCCTTCTCGCTTTTTGAAAGGAATTCATATATCTTATCTTTTATTGAATTAGGCTCGTCGTTAGCATTTACTAATATACCATTATTATTGTTTAAGATTTCAGATATTCCTCCTACGTCATTTGATATAACCGGAACACTGTAAGAGAACGCCTCCATAATACTTACGGGGATACCTTCACTAGAGCTTAAATTAATAAAAAGATCGATATTATTTTCAGAGTAATATTTTTGAATAAAATCATTGGTTTGATAACCTGCAAACTCATACATATCCTTTGTTTCAAATTTCATTGAAGCTTCTTTTTTCAAAGATTCAATTTCTTCTCCACTTCCAAAATGTGTCCATTTAAATTTCAAATTTAATTGAGATAAAACATCAATAATTTTATCTACTCTTTTTACTGAGATTATATTTGAACAACTAACAATAATAAATTCTTTTTGTAGCTTCCACTTTTTAGATTTAAATAGTTTATCAGAACCTAAGCGTGAAATATTAAAATTTAGGTTATTGATCTCCGGCAAATCTTCAGTATATTTTTTACCGTTATCAGATATAAAAAATATTTGATCGAGAGATTGAGATAATTGTTTTCTATATGGGATATATTTATTTTGTGCATAAAAATATAGATCAACACGATGCCCTCGGGAAATACAAAATGATTCAGGGTAGTGCTTTTTTAGAATACTTAATGATAAAGCAGTTGAATTTAACCAATATGAGTAATAAATTGCTTTTGTACACAATTTGTTCTTTTTGAGAAAAAGAAAAAGTTGAAAAGCCTTAATAAGATCATGAAAAATTGTAGAGCAACTTTCTAAAAAGGGATAATTTAAGAAATGCCTCATGACATATAGGATTTCATTAAAAAATAATTTAAGAAATAGATTTGGATGTACAAGAATATAAAAAAGAGTTTTGTAAATTTCTTTAAAATTACTTTTTGTATTGTAACGAATTACTTTAACTTTTTCAGGAAGAATTAATCTCTGAGAATCACTAATATTTTTCGCAATAATTGTTATAGTTTCAAACTTTTCATTTAATAAATTAAATTCGCTATCAAAAAAGTTTTCTCCTATTCCAAAAGGGAAATTATTTGTGATGATTATTAACGGAATTCTCATATATATTTTGCGTTACAGATTACACCTAAAAACACCGTGTTTTTTCATTTAAGTTTACTTCAAATTAATTCTATTTTGACGTAGCATTTAAATCTTATGTCGTACGGCAATTCCTTACTCTTATATTAAGCTATATTTATTTGTGGATTTATATAATTCATCAAGGTGCCCAGAATCTACACTCCAATTATATTTAGTTATAATCTTGTTAAAACCAAATTCCAAATCTATATTATTATCTTGATTATTTATTAATTCAAAAAAGGCTTTCTTAAAATCTTCAGGTGAGTTATGAATATAGGATATTCCACTTTTGGTTTCTTCAACAATTCTCATTAACGAATTGCAATTACTCGTTAGTATCGGTTTTCTAGCATAAATATATTGGTATAACTTATTTGGAGAAGAACAATCGGTCTGTTCTGATTTTAGATGTGGAATCAATGCAATATCTGATTTTGCCAGCAATTTGGACATTTCATGAAGATTTTTCCACCCTAAGAATTTAACCTGATCTTTGAGTTTCAATTCGCCTGTCAACTTCTCCAAATACGGTTGAAAACTTCCTTTCCCGATAATATGAAGCCTTACGTTTGTTTTTTCTTTAAGGATTAACGATAAAGCTTTAATTACAACTTGCAAACCTCTGTGAATATTTATACCTCCGGCATAAAAAAGTGTAATAAATTCAGGATTTGGTTCATCGTTTGTTAAAGGAAAATCTTTAGGATTAATTGTATTTGAAATGACATGAATCTTTTCTTTATCTATTCCAAGTTTTGAGATACGATCTTGCATTTCATCAACAACAGTAATAATTTTATCTGCATGATTTAGAATTCTTTTCTCATATTTTCGCCATTGTTTATTTGATGATAGTATTTTGCCTAAAAATGTATTGGTGTGTTTTGCCGTTTCTAATGATGCAGGCCAGTTCTCATGAAGATCAACAATTAAAGGTATATTAAGTTTGTTTTTAAATTCAACTCCAATCTTTGTCAATGGCAAATCGTGAATATGAATAGCATCAATATTTTCCTTTTTTAATATCTTGGATATAAACTTTTTCCAAAAAGAAAAATAGAATGGAAGTTTAAGGATTGCTACACTTGATTTATATTTTAGCTTTGAAATAGGTTTTCGGTAAACTTTCAACTTGCCATTATCTTCATATAAGAGCTTGCTGCCTTGATAATTATAACATGCTAATACTATTTCATGATTATTTTCAATTAAGCTTTCAATTTCTTTTTCAACTCTATGATCTGGTGGAAAATCATGGTCAAGAACCATTAATATTTTCATTCTTCTTACTTTTTAATACTCAAAAATACTAAGAAAAATGAATGTATTAACTCAAATAGAATTATTTTAAGAATTCTACAATATTTATGCTATTTTTAGAGTTTAACTTTAACATACAAATTATAAAGATTAACACGCTATGAATAAGCAATTTATACAAAAAATAATACCTCATTTAACAGCAGTTATTATTTTCTTAATAATTAGTGCAATTTACTTTTCTCCACAATTAAAGGGTGATAAACTTCACCAAGGTGATCAATTACAATACCAGGGTATGAGTAAAGAAATTGTAGATTTCCGGGAGGAAACAGGAGAGGAAACTTTATGGACAAATTCTGCGTTTGGCGGAATGCCTGCTTATCAAATTTCAATTAAAGATTCCAATTTAATTAAAACTTTGAAAAGCTCAATTCTTAAAATAATTCCTCGACCAATTGGATATATGTTTTTTTTAATGATTGGTTTTTACATTTTGCTTTTATGTTTTAATGTTAATCCGTGGTTGGCAATAATTGGTGGTATTGCATTTGGATTGTCGTCATTAAATATTCTTTACCTTGGCGCAGGGCATAATGCAAAAGTTCATGCTATTTCTTTTATCCCACCAATTATTGGAAGTATTTTTTATGCGTATAGGAAAAATTTTGTAATTGGTGCTGCCTTATTAAGTATTTTTGTGTGCTTGCATTTATCTGCTAATCACTTTCAAATGACCTACTATTTGCTCTATTTAATTTTTGCGATTGTAGTTGTAGAATTATATAGCTATATAAAAAATGGTTTATTACCAAAGTTTGTTAAAATTTCTTCAGTTTTATTGATTGCCGGAATATTAGGTGCATTACCAATTTTTTCAAATTTACTTCTGACATACGAATACAGTAAGTATACTACACGTGGCGATTCTGAACTAACTATTTCTGCTGAAGAAAGCACAACAAAAGAAGTGAAAAATGATGCATTAGACAGCAAATATATAAAACAATACAGCCTTGGTTATGGCGAAGTTTGGTCTTTGGTAATTCCCGATGTTAAAGGTGGTAAAATGAATTATCTAGGCAATAATGAAGAGATTATGAATAATGTTAGTCCAAACTATAAGAATACTGTGGCTCAGCAATCATCTTATTGGGGCGAACAATTATCTTCCGGTGGTGCATTTTATTTTGGAGCAAGTATCTTTTTGTTATTTGTACTTGGGATGTTTCTTGTAAAAGATAAATTTAAATGGGCATTATTTGCCGTTTCTTTGTTGGCTATTATATTATCATGGAAATATGGCAGCTTAGTTG
>JAUVUS010000370.1 GCA_030600865.1 Bacteroidales bacterium
ATAATTTAACACAGATTGATTTTTGTATTCAACACCAAAAGCATGTGCCGCGTCGTAAATTAATTTTAAATTGTATTTGTCCGCAATTTCTTGTAGCTCATCAACATAACAGGGATTGCCATATACATGCACTGCAAGTATCGCACTGGTCTTCTGCCTAAGGCAAAAGTCAAATATTGAATGGCAATAAATAAAGTGTCGAAGCGAATTAAGTTATTAATAAGTTTTTTTTCTCTTTTGTATCCACCATAACCTAATACAATCTCGGTTTTATCTGTAAAATTTTCCTGCATTTTTTCTATCCATTTATTACTATCTGCAATGCAGTCTGCATCTGTTAATAGCAATAAATCATTTTTTGCAGCTTTAATACCAATAGTTAATGCAAGTTTTTTGCTGTGATAAAACTTTTCATCTTGCTTAATGGTGGTTGTTTTTAGATGTTTATATTTTTTTTGTAAACGTTCTAAAACAAATTCTGATTCATCTTCGGAGCAATCGTTAACAACAATTACTTCATAATTTGGGTAATCCTGGGTTAAAATTGAAGGAAGGTGCTTTTCAAGATTTATTTCTTCATTTCTGGCACAAATAATAACAGATACAGCCTCTTTTTCTTGTTTTTCGACTTGTTTTTTTCTGTAGAAAAGTACTCTGGAATAATAAAACAAATAAAAATATAATTGTATTAAAAGGCTAAGTCCAAATGCTATAAAAATTATGTAGATTGGATTTTCTAAAACAAACTTAAGATACTCCACTGTGTTTTTTTGAGTTAATAATCGTAAATGGCAATTTTATTAAACATTTTTCTGTTATACAAGAATTGTGATACGAAGAAATGAAATATTTATTCACATTCTTTATCTTTGCCACGAAATTCGATCTATATGAAGTTTGAGATATTTGCAAAAGAACCAAAAACAAAGGCGAGAGCAGGGGAGATAACAACTGATCATGGAAAAATCCAAACTCCTATTTTTATGCCTGTAGGAACGGCAGGGAGTGTGAAAGGGGTTAATCAGAAAGATCTAATCGAAGATGTAAAAGCACAGATAATTTTAGGAAACACTTACCATTTGTATTTACGACCCGGTATGGAAACAATGCAAATGGCCGGAGGTTTACATAGATTTATTAGTTGGGATCGGCCAATCCTAACTGACAGTGGAGGTTATCAGGTTTTTTCATTAGCAGCAAACAGAAAATTAAAAGAAGACGGAGCACATTTTAGATCTCATATAGATGGATCAAAACATATATTTACTCCTGAAAATATTGTTGATATTCAAAGAATAATTGGTGCTGATATTATTATGGCGTTTGATGAATGCACCCCTTATCCGTGTGATTACGATTATGCAAAAAAATCAATGGAATTAACTCATCGTTGGTTAAAACGTGGATTAGAAAGATTTGATGAAACTGAACCATTATACGGACATAAGCAAACATTTTTTCCAATTGTACAAGGGAGTGTTTTTAAAGATTTGAGAATTGAATCTGCTAAAACAATTGCTTCACACGAGAGAGATGGCTATGCCATTGGAGGTTTGTCGGTTGGCGAACCTATTGAGGATATGTATGATATGATTGAAGTGGTAAATGAAATATTACCAGAAGACAAACCACGTTATTTAATGGGTGTTGGTACTCCTGTAAATATACTTGAAGGTATTGCCCGGGGTATTGATATGTTCGATTGTGTTATGCCTACCCGAAATGGACGAAATGGAATGTTATTTACCCGAAATGGAATAATTAATATAAAAAATGTTAAATGGAAAAACGATTTTTCTCAAATTGAAGAAAATGGTGCATCTTTTGTTGATACAAAATTTTCAAAAGCTTATTTAAGACATTTAATCATTTCCAAGGAAATATTAGGAGCACAAATAGCTAGTTTACATAATTTAAGTTTTTATCTTTGGCTTGTTACAGAGGCCAGACAAAGAATATTAGATGGATCGTTTTATGCTTGGAAAAATGAAATGGTTCAAAAGTTATCGATAAGATTATGAGGTTTTTAGGACTTAAGAAGATCGACCTATATATAATTAAAAAGTTTCTTGGGACTTACTTCTTTGCAATTGCTATTATTATTAGTATTGCTATAGTTTTTGATCTCGCCGAAAAAGTTGAAGATTTTTTAGAAAAATCAGCTCCTGTTAACGAAATTATTTTTGATTATTACCTAAACTGGATTCCCTATTTTGCTAACTTATTTAGTTCTCTTTTTACATTTATTGCAGTAATATTTTTTACTTCGAAAATGGCTTACAATACTGAAATTATTGCAATTTTAAGTAGTGGTGTAAGTTTTAGAAGAATGATGTATCCATATTTTATATCAGCATTTGTAATTGCTATGTTGTCATTTTTATTAATGGCATACATTATCCCTCCTGCTAATGTGATACGAAAGGATTTTGAATATAAGTATATTAAAAATCCGATACGAAATACAGATAAAGATATTCACCGACAAATTGAGCCTGGATTATTTATTTATATGAAAAGTTATAATACTACCAACGACGTAGGTTATAAATTCTCTATGGAGAAATTTGAAAATGGAGTTTTAAAGTCAAAATTAATTTCAGATTATGTAAAGTGGGATTCAACGATTTCGAAATGGACCATACGTAATTATTATATTCGGGATATTGATAGTTTGAGTGAGAAAATTACAACTGGCTCTAAAATTGATACAGCGTTAAACATGCTTCCTGAAGAATTTAAGCGAATGCAAAATTTTACTGAAACAATGAATCTGCGTGAATTAAATAAATACATAGATCAACAGTATATGCAAGGGGCAGATAACGTAGTTGAACTGTTAATCGATAAATATAGTCGTTTTGCTTATCCATTTTCTACATTTATACTAACATTAATTGGTGTTGCATTATCTTCCAGAAAAGCTCGCGGAGGAATTGGAATGCATATTGGATTTGGCTTGCTTCTTAGCTTTTCTTTTATATTGTTTATGCGATTTACAACAATGTTTGCTATTAGTGGTAGTTTGAATGCTTTATTTGCTGTGTGGTTGCCTAATATTATTTATGCCATTATTGCTGTATTTTTATATCGTCTGGCTCCAAAATAAAATAGCCAGTCTAAACTAAAATTTCATAACTTTGCTAATGAAACAAATGTATTATCTTATACATTATAGGACTGGGTACTAATGCATTGGTTTCTTATGTGCTATATAAGTTACATTTTAATTTTTATAAATAAGATTGATTTTGTAATGTTGCACTTCTTTTTTTTGAAAAACTGCTTATGAAATTACTTAATTATCATAAGTAATTATTAACTAAATGAACAATTTATGTCTTTGAAAAGAAAAATTCTTGAACTTCAAAAGAAGCGAGAAAAAGTTCTCCAGGGTGGTGGCGAAAAGGCCATCGAAAAGCAAGTTGCTATGGGGAAAATGACTGCTCGAGAAAGAATTATTACACTATTAGATGAAAATTCTTTCCATGAGTATGATATGTTCGTGGAACATGAAGCCCGTGATTTTGGTATGGCTACCAAAGTACTTCATGGCGA
>JAUVUS010000424.1 GCA_030600865.1 Bacteroidales bacterium
ACCCGGTGAAAAAATTGCACTAAGCGGATTTTATAAATATTTTACGGACCCTATTGAAAAGAAATTAGCTGTTGATGTAAATAACCGTGAATTCTTTTACGAAAATTCTGAACCAATTACTTTATATGGTGCTGAAGTAGAACTCAGGAAAAAACTTGATTTCATTTCGTTCTTGAAAGATTTTACCGCAGGTGGTAATTTTGCATATATTAAATCAATCTATAAAATACCTGCAGATGAGTTAGCCGTAATCAGAGCGTCAGACCCTGACAGAAGTGATATAAGACCAATGCAGGGACAAGCTCCATACATTATTAATATATTTTTAAACTATTATCATACTGATTTAAAACTGGATGCTAATATTGGATTCAATATTTCAGGTGAAAAGCTGGTTTTAATTACACAAAAAGGTACTCCTTATGGATATGAACAACCCGAACCATCGCTGAATTTTAATATTACGAAAGGTATTGGAGAGAAAATATCCGTTGAATTTTCTGTTAACAATATTCTTGACTCAGATTACTCTATTGCACACCACTATAATGATGGTGATGAATATTATACAAAATACAGCAAAGGAAGAAGCTTTGGAATATCTATAAAATATTTAATCAAATAGAGTTTAAAAAAAGCCTTATATTTAGAACATTAAATTTTATTATCATGAAAAGAATTACAATAATAAGCTCACTTATGTTAGCAATTACATTTAGTTCATTTGCACAAATAAAACAAAACGAAGAAGGTATTTACCTTGATGAAAATAATAATATATATACCGGAGTTTATAACGAGTATTTTGAGAATGGAAATATTCGTATTGAAATGAATTTAAAAAATGGAATTCAGGATGGTTTAACGAATATCTATTTTGAAAATGGTTTTAAGAATGAGCAAAGATCATATCAAAAAGGTAAAATGCACGGAACATGGATAACATGGAACGAACTGGAGATTAAGCTTGCTGAAGCAAATTACAATTTTGGCAAGAAACATGGTAAATGGTACATTTGGGATGAAAACGAAACTTTGCGTTATGAAATGGAATATACCAAAGGGAACAAGTCAGGTGTTTGGAAAATGTATAATGAATCTGGTGAATTAATTAATAAAAAAAACTATTCTGAGAATTAATTTATTCCTGAAAATATAGATTAAAAGCCCTTGAAATCAAGGGCTTTTCTTATTTCAGCTTATTTATTTTCAAAATTAAATTAGGATCAACACAAAGCTTATGAAAATAATCTACTGCAGATGCAGGAGCAACACCGGGGAAATCGCCTTCGTTACCTAACATATCTGTAATAACCTGAAAATGCAAATGTGGTGGCCAGTTGCCATTAACATTTTCATCACCAATATTAGCAATTACATCTCCTCGCCTTAGCTGTTGTCCTTTTTCTTTATCCTGAATTGAATCAAAACTCAGATGTCCGTATAAAGTATAAAATATTTCACCTTCGATTAAATGCTCTAAAATCAAGGTTGGTCCGTAATCACCAAATGTTTCGTTATTTTTAAAACTATGAATAACTCCCGGCAATGGTGAGTAAATTGGAGTGCCGGCTTCTGCCCAAATATCAATTCCTAAATGAATACTTCGAGGTTCACCATCATTATTAAAATGCTTACTTCGTTTATAAATTAATCTATCTTCAAAATATCCACCAACACCAACCTGCTTTTTCTCTTTTTTGAGTGTTTTAAAAACATATTCGGTTAAAGATTTGGTACTATCCATATCTACTTCATGCAAATCAATGTTCTTATCAGAGAAATCAAAAACATGAACATTCTTATCACTAAACTCAATATCAATAATTCTTGCAAAAAAATCTCTGTTTTCCCGAAGTATTTTAATGATATGATCAGTTTTATCCATAACTGATTTTTTATGCAAGTTAATGAAAATCGGACTTAAATTAAAGTGATATTTAATAATTTCTCATATCGGTTTTTTGCTTTTCTTTTGCTTGGAATAAGGATGTTTAAAGTATTGATAAAATCCAACTGTCAGAAACCCATAAGCCAAAATAAAAAAATAATACCTGAAACCGAACGGAGTTGAATGAAGATACGAAATAAAAAGTAATACTAAAAAAGTAAGAAGCAATAAACTGTTTTGGACAAAATTTACAAGAATAGCCCATCTTTTATTTTTAAACAAAGCAATGGTTATAACAATTTTAATAAGTAACAAACCAGCTAAAACAGGAATGATATTAGATGTAACAAAATCAAAAGTTGTATAGCTGTCGCCTGTCAGAAGAATACCAAAAACAAAGGTTAGAAAAATGGCAAAAATTAATCCCACAGATTCGATAATCTGCCAAACAAGCAAAAAAGTAATGAATACCGGTCGTTCCATTTTATTTATAAAATATTAAGTAATTCTTCCATCTCAGTTTCGTAATCGTATTGCAAATCTTCATGCAATTGTGATATTGTTTTTTTAATCAACTCTATTTGTCTATTGTAGAGATTCCGAAGCGCAGTACTTCTTTGAATGGACGGTTTGAATTTATTTAGCTTTAAACAAAAATAAATAAGTAAATCTACTTCAGTTTCTTTTTTCTGTGAATAACGGATATATTTCTTGATATTTTTTAATATTTTCCGAATGCTCTTTCTTATGTAGTAGTAGCTTTTTCTATTTATTTGCTCAAATTGTTCATCAATATCTCTTTTTACACTTTCGATATAAGCCAATTCATCATATGATTCAAACAAAAGGTAAGTCAATAATTCCTTATTTTCTTTTTTAAACCTGGATAATCGAAGACATAACTCAAGCAATTCTTTTGGTGAACGCGTGCTTAATTCTTGTTTAATTTCTTTGACCGATGCGGCTTTCATAAATACTATTTAGGAAAATCTGAAGATAAGGTTTTATTAGGAAAGATAAAAGTTGCTG
>JAUVUS010000190.1 GCA_030600865.1 Bacteroidales bacterium
AGTCCAAAAGCAAGATTTTCATAGGCGGTCATATGAGGATAAAGTGCATAGTTCTGGAATACAATAGCAATATCCCTGTCTTTTGGTGGCAAATTGTTTACTATTTTATCGCCAATATGAAGTTTTCCCTCGCTAATATCTTCCAAGCCGGCTATCATTCTTAATGAAGTTGATTTTCCACAACCCGAAGGCCCTACAAATACGGTAAATTCTTTATCTTTTATTTCGAGATTTAAATTTTTAACAACTTTAACTTCATTATTAAAAATTTTTGAGACATTGTCAAATAATATTGCAGCCATATATCATTATTTTATAATCATTTAACTAATTTAAACTTAAAATTATATTAAAAAAGCAGATTTAGGTATATGAGTTATCCGACAACATAAATCCAATTCTCCTGAAGCAACTATAAACTTATCATCTGATTCAACAATACCGGTTGTAAATACTACATTTTCAATATATATCTGTTCTTTAATATCATTAGTAAGATTTGGATTAGCTTCAAGAAGAGGATTTTTCATTTCGATATGAATAATGTTTTGAGGATTGTTTTTATTTAATATCGCCCAATATGTACGATAGATTCCTACTTCTCCCTTTTTTTCAACACCATGGAATAGTATCAGCCAGCCCCTTGGTGTTAATACCGGTTGAGCCCCTCCACCTATTTTTAAAGTTGATGATGCATTTTTTAAAGACCTTATACATGGTTCGTCTAAAGGTTTCCAGTGTAAAAGGTCGGGTGATTGTGCCAAGTTAATTGAAGGTCCCGGGTTAAAATTACTATCAGGAGGTGTGGCAAAATATAAACTTCCAAGTGGCCTTGTTAATGCAAAATATTTATCGTTTATTTTTCCCTCGAACAAGAGCATGTCTTTATTCTGATGATCGAGAATAATTCCTTCCAGTCGATAATTTATCCCATCTTCAGAAGAATATAAGGTCGTTGAATGCCTTTCGGAACTCACCGAGCAAGTAGTCATATAATACTTATCATTAATAAATGAAACACGTGCATCTTCAATTCCATATTCCTGGTAACCTTTTTGTGGGGCAATAATTTTATCGTAATGAATTTTTACAATTTGATTTCCATCCTTTGTTAATTCAACCGGAAGAATCCACGATAAAGATGTTAATGCACTAACAGGTGTAGGAAGATGTTTTTTAATAATGATTTCACGAGGGTCGGAAGTATCAACTTCATCAATATTATATGCATCAAGTACGAATCCTTTCCTTACATTCCATCTTATTGAATGTATTTTTCCGTTAAAAATCGGATTTTTTAGTGCTTCAGCTACACGAACCATTAATATGAGATTACCGTTTGGCAAGCGCGACATCCCGGGGTTAAATGCTCCTAAAACATAAGTATCTTCATTTATCTGTCCTCTTAAAGGAGAAAAAGATAAATCAATGTCATCGGGTTTTAATATTATTTTATCGGAACTATTTTTTTTCACTATATAATTTTTTTAAAATTAAGCCATTATCTTATATTTCATACAATGGCTGTCCTGTACGCGAATCTTGTGGGTACCGATTACACAATTCAGCAAGTATATCTTCATGGCTAATACCTATATTCATTACAGTGTCGTTTCCACCATAATAAATATATATTGTACCATCGGGTTTTCGTATTGCACCGCATGTAAATACTACATTTGGCACATGAATATAGTCGTTATTATTTACTCTACAATCGTCTTTTGACGGGAAAAGTATAGGAATATTTGAAACTCTTACTTTTTCAGGATTGTTTAATTCATGTAAAGCTACTCCCAGGACATATGGATTTCCGTCCATTGTATTTCTTACACCATGAAAAATATTAATCCATCCATATTTTGTTTTAAGAGGAGGTGCTCCCGGCCCTATTTTACTGGAAAAGGCACTTGGGCCGCCACTTTGTTTAATAATTGTATCTTTACTTATTTGCCATTTGTTTTCTGATATTTTATCAGCATAACCTATTTTAATTTCAGAATATATTCCTCCTGTTTGTTCAATAGTGTGATCGTTAGGCCTAAAAAGAGCTGCATATTTATTATTGAATTCCCCCGGAAATATTACTACGTTTCTCATATCCACATCTAAAACAGCCCCGTATCTTATAATTGATTTAAAATCTTTAGTAGAAGCAAGCGAAACTCTTACTCTGTCTTTTATAGTACCATGATATGCGCTGTATGTAATATAAAAAGTATTGTTAATGTTAGTTATTCTTGGATCTTCAACACCACCGCTTTCATTTTCAATTATTTCAGAGATGTTTAAATTATCAGCAATCTTGTCATTTTTAGTACAGGGCTTAAGAAATGGTTTGTCATTGATTTTCCAGTTTGTGAGCCCGTCTTTGCTAATAGCTTTACCAATTACTGAAATTCCGTTTCGCAAATGCGACCGGAAAAGCATTATTATTTGGCCATTATATTGAGTAACTCCTGCATTGTGTACTGTTACAACTTTTAAATGTGGTTCTTGCCAGATAGCATTTATATTATGGCTATTCAAAATAGGATTAGCCTTAAACCGGCAAACCGGATTATTGAGGCTAATCCTATATTCTTCCCCTAAAATTTCGATTTGTTTTAATATATCTGACATTTTTTACTTATAATTTTTTACTATTCCTTTTGCTATATAATTTGATTCAATTGCCTGGATACTTAATAATGCTTCAATAGTTGACTCGGCACCGGAATTGTAGTTAATTTTACTGGCAGAATCGATCCCGTCGAATCCCTTGCCTGTTGCATGATCGTACATAAGCTGGCCTGCAGAATTATTACCAAAAAACCAGGTGGCAATATCTCCCGCCAGGTTTGCATAACTCTCATCCCCTGTAATTATATAAGCTTCAAGTGATGCAAAAACCATTGGAGTAATTCCATACGCTATTTGAGGAAATGATTGAAAATCCGATTCTGTTATTGAATCATTTTCATATATAATTTTGAATTGACTCACAAAACCACGTTCCAAACAATAAGGATAAAAATGATCGACTTCGTTCAGTCCCGCGTTTATAAACTGGTTATTTTGTATTATTCTTCCTGTGTATAATAATGCATAAGCTTGTGTATTACCCCAGGCATGCCAGATATTTTTCCAGCTTAAAAATGCGTAATGTGGAAACTTATCCTGATTGCCATACTGAGCTGCAATTAAAGAGTTGCCTAATCTTAAAAGAAGATCATAAACTACCGATGATTTATTCACTTGATAATAATTGGTTAAGCTCATCATTATTAGCGCAATTTGATCAGCTCCCTGGTCGGCAATCCACGATGGAATTTCAATACCATCAATTACAACTGTACTGTAATTTGAAATAAAAATTTGATCAATTTTATTTATCAGATCTTCTATTATAGGTGTTGTTTGTGTTTTTAGGCTATCTAGTTCAGGTGAATCCAGCAGGTTTAATTCAGAAAACGCCCAAAATGCCCTCCATGACCAAAAATTGGGTATTGGTAAACTATTTGTATGAGTTGTATTTATTGCCTCATCAGGAAACATGAAATTATAAAAATAGCCGTTATTGGCTTTCATATACAATAAAAACCGGGTAAATGATTTTATTTTGTTAAGAATTTCCTGATCGGGGGAATCTTTATATTGGCGGCAGTAAAAAACTAACGTCCGTGCTACATCATCGACACAGGTAAATCCTTCATCATCATCAGCAACTAACTGATAATCCGGGGCATCACAGTATATCCAGATAGTGCCTAAATGAGTATTATTTATTTCGACTTCCTGGTATAAATGTTCCAAATGTGATGTGTTTAGCAAGGAATCATTTGTAGAGGGGGCATTATTTTTTGAGCATGAACTTAATAATATTAAGAATAACAATATGTATTTGAAATTTAGCATAAGTTTTTACTTTTTTAATAATTCGGTTAAAAGAGTATTAACATTCGCAATAGCAAAACTGCTTGCACTATCTGACATAGCATAGGGGATTATCAGGTTACCGGTATGTTGTAATATCCCACATGTATAAACAACATTTGGCACGTAACCTTCACGTTCTTCCTTGTTTGGTGAAATTAAAGGCTTATCCAGTGAACTAATCACTTTTTCGGGATTATTCAAATCAAGCAAAGTAGTGCTTATCACATATTTTCTTAATGGACCCACAGCATGAGTAAGCAATAACCATCCGGCAGAAGTTTTAACAGGGCTGCCGCAATTTCCTAATTGAATTAATTCCCATTCTTTTTCGGGTTTTTGTATAATTTTATACGTATCCCAGTAATATAAATCATCCGAATACATAATTGATATATATTCGCCTCCCTGCCTGCCTATCATTGCGTATTTCCCGTCAATTTTTTCAGGGAAAAGCGCCATCCCTTTATCAAATACAGCACTACCATGAAGAGCCCGAACCTTAAAAGAACTAAAATCTTCAGTTTCTATTAGCTGAGGTTGTATGTTTTTACCATTATAAGCAGTATAAGTTCCAATATATTTTGTTTCATTTTTATCAGTAAATTTCACGAACCTTACATCTTCCATACCCATAGATTCTGCTTTTGAAGAAGGAAAAATTACGCGGCTGTTTAATGGCGTTTCTTTATCGAAAATGATATCATAATTAGTATCAAATATTTCTTCCAGAGCTTTCCGTGTTGAAATTAAATTTATTTCAGTATCATTTGAAAGATTTGTAATTAGATTAAAAGCTTCATTTTTAGAAAATTGATGCGGAAGTTTTTCTAAAACCAAGGGATGAAATTCATTGTAAAATTTGGATGTTTTAATAATAAAATCTTTCGAATATTTTGGATTTTCAGTTTTATTTGAACTGGAAAGTTTTGGAGATAAAGTATCTAAAATAATATTACCATTTTTTGAAATAATGCCCGTTCTGAATTCAATAGATGATATATGCCCTTCGCCTGTGGCTCTCAGGCTCATGATAAAACGAAGTTCTCCTTCTTTTAACCCGCTTTGATCGGGATGAGCAACGATTGAAGGATTGAATAAGGCTGCTGCCTCGATAGAGTATTCTTTTGTAAAATATGCTCCTAATAATAGTTTTCTGGAATCAGAAAGGTTTTGCGGAGAAGGTACATACTGTTTAATCCTATTATAATTTGCTATTATATTTTCTCTGAATTTATAATGCCTGCTTTCGAATTCAATAAAAATTTGATTTAGTGTTTCTTCTGCTTTCTTTTCATCTAACTCCAGCACCTTCAAAACAATATGATCAATTCGATATTTGCCATTTAAATGTAAAAATAGAGGAATAACCCTTGCAGGGTTTGCATTAATTTTGATATTTAACCTGTTTACATTAATCATTAGTATAAACTTATTTTATATTTAATATTATCCTTTTATTCCGGAAGAAGCCATGCTTCTAATAAAATGTTTTTGAAAAATTGCGTATGTAATAATAATGGGTAAAGCTAGTAAAACAGCCGATGCCAGTTTTACACCCAGTTGAGCATCAGATCTTCCGCCTACAGCAAATAGTGTAACTAATTGAGGCATTGTCATTAGATTTTCATCGCGTATTACAATCAATGGCCATAAAACATCATTCCAGGAAGCCATAAATGTTAATATTCCAACCGTAATTATTGTGGGAATAATATTGGGCCATAAAAT
>JAUVUS010000095.1 GCA_030600865.1 Bacteroidales bacterium
AGGAAGTTCTTTTTTTGTAATTTGTAATTTTGTAAAATTATCCTGTAAAATTTCAAAAATTTCGGATGCTTCATATGGCCTAATTAGATAATAATCAACTCTGTTCATTTTACATTTCACATAATTTCCGGGCTTATCGTTTGAACTTATAACAGCGATAATAAATTTATCAGAAAGACCTTTCTCGTGCAATTTGCGGGCAAAACCAACGCCATCAAAATTGATATTATCTTTAATTAAAATTACATGATATCTTTTATTATTTTCTTTCAAACTGTCTTCGATTTTACCTATAGGGTCATCTTTTGGAGATATTTGTTCATTATTGGTTTCGAAACTAGCGAAGGTCTGCCACAGCGTATTTTCTTCATCCGGATTATTATTGATGATTAGAACATTAATTTGATCATAATCTACAATTTTTGATACATCAATATCTTTTTGTAGTTTTTCGTTTGAATAAACTTGTATAGTAAAAGAAAATTTTGACCCGCTATATTGAGGGTCCTTCGAGATTGTAGATGGACTTTCGACCCACATTTCTCCACCCATTAATTCAACAAGCTGTTTCGATATAGGTATGCCCAAACCGGTTCCTCCGAATTTTCTGGTTGTTGATCCGTTAGCTTGAGAGAATGATGCGAATATATCATTTAATTTTTCTTTCGGAATACCAATGCCTGTATCTTCGATAGAAAACAAGGCTGTTAGATATCCGTCATGTTGTTTTACCCGTTCAACAGAAAGTAAAATTTTACCTTCGTACGTAAATTTAATGGCATTACCAATAAGATTCGACAAAACTTGTTTTAATCTAAATGGATCACCAATTATTTGATCAGGAACATTACTTTGCACATCCGAAACAAGCTGAATACCTTTTTCCTGTACTCGTGGATTAAACAAAGATATTATGGCATTGATTTCTTCCCGAAGATTAAAAGGAGTTTCTTCAATAATCATTTTTCCCGCTTCTATTTTCGAGAAATCTAATATATCATTGATAATTGAAAGTAATAAGTCAGCAGATTTAATTATAATATGAACAGCATCAGCCTGTTTGGCATTTAATTTAAAATTTTCTAATGTGTTAGCCATTCCTATTATACCATTTAAAGGAGTGCGTATTTCATGACTCATTTTAGCCAGGAATTCAGATTTTGCTTTATTTGCTGCAACTTCACGTTTTCGGGCAATTTCTATTGGTGTAATATCAATAAATGCCTCAAGTGAAACACGTTCGTTATCAATCTTAAAAGGAATCTCCTTTTTGTAAAGTATAACCTCGTTATCGTTATCATCGTAATAAACATATTGATTAAGATTGTCGTTATAAGTGAAGGAATCACTATCCTGAAAGTTTCTGGAAATAAGAAACTGATCAGTTATATTTTTCCCAACCAATTCACCTTCATCTTTAAAACCAAAAATATCTACTGCTGTTTGATTTAAACTTTTAACTACCTTTTTTTCTCCAAGAACCATAATCCCAATTGGGAGAAACTCAAGAATCTCTCTCATTTCGGAAACAGACTCCCGGATTTTATTTTCTTCTTTCTTCTTTTTTCGAATAAATAGTATAAATAATACGATGATTAGTATTAAGATAAAAGTAGTTGATGCGCCAACCATAATTGAAGTAGTAACAACAGAGCTTATTATTATATTTGTTTCGAGAGAAAATACTATTCCCATATCATTTGTTAAAATACGGACCGGGTAATATGCAGAGAGGTACTCGCCTTTTTTATTTTCATAATAAACCTTATGTAGCAATGAGCCTTTAAAACCATTCTGTATATCCTCAATAATCCGGTCAAGTTTATCAACAGAAATAGTATCACGTGTTAGATTATTAGTAATTATTTGACCATCGGCACTAACAAGCCATTGCCATAATGTATTTCCAAGGTGATAGTTTTCAAAAACAGAATTGATATAGTGGTTTATATCAGATTTAACTATAATATTTATTACAGTTTGGTTTTCTCTAAAAACAGGCAAAACATAAGTATAAGTTCCATCATTATTAATGCTTACTTCTTCTTTATCAATAAGCTCCCTTTGTCTTTGTGAAATATAATAATCGCTTATAAAATGATTTGTCTTATCCTTAAACAAGCTATATACATTTTTATTATTATCAATTATCCGTATATTTTTAATAAGGTTTTGATATTTAAAATAAAATAACTCCAGTTTTTTTACTTTTAACTCATGGCCTTCCTGATCGTCAAAAAAACTTGCGATGTCTGATGAGAATACAATATAGTTAATTTCATTCTCGAATTCATAACCCGATTGTTCAATTTCCCAGCCACAAATTTGCGATTGATTTGAAAGCATGTCTGCATGGAAACCTAACTGCTGATTATAAGTGTAATAAGCATAATAGGCATTAACGCCCAGAATTATAACAATAACTGCCGATATGATGTAATATATATATTTCATAAATAAATACTTTGTATCAATTAATAATTTTTAGCAATAACCAATCAGTTTCTCTAATATGAGATTTGTAGATGGTATATTTTTTACTGTCCATAAAAAATATTTCTTTAGTTCCTCCTGACAATAATGATTTTATAGCCTTTCTCAAGTTTTTATTTGGGTGTTCTGTTAAAGAGGGATTATTACAAGCATAAATATTTTCTGTAACAGGCTTGTAATACCGGAATTCTCTTATTTGTGGAATTTTAGTAATTTTTGCAGCTTCCTTTGTACAACAAATTATTTTACTTTCTTGATCAATCACCAGCATTAATTCTGTTCCCGATGAGAAATATTTATTTTGCAGGCTACGCATTGTAATATCGCCCGATAATATTCCTAAAAACCGATCGCGGTAATAAATAGGCTCAACGCATGAAATAATCCACCCTCTTCCATAAGGATCAGCAAATGGTTGATTTATCCAGTAAGCATTATCATTAATAAAAGGTTTTTTCTTAACAGTCTGATAAGGAATGAAAGTTTTAAGATCAACAGAATTTTTCAAATAATTTATAACATCTATATACGGATATATCCTTAAAAATGAGTTGGTATCAAGAAAATAAATTTGTGAAAGTAAAGGATTCTTTTTTATAGTGCTTATAAACAAAGTATCGAGAGATTCGCTGTTTATAATAATTTTCTTCAATTGATTTGTAATAGCTCTATTAGCAGGATAATAAACTGCCGACTGAGATTTTTTGTATGAGCAAAAAAGAATCTTCCCAGAATAAAAATAATATTTTTCTTTTGGCAATGTCAAGACGTCTTTATCAAAAGGAATTTTATATTGTAGTGAATTAGCAAGATTAAATATATCGTACTTTACTGAACAAAGATCTGTATTTATGCTTTTGGCAATATGGTCAAGGTGTTTTAAATTCAAATCTGATTCTTGCTGATTTTTGCACGAATAAAGAATAGAAAAGAAAACAAAAACTATAAATATTGACTTTTTCATTAAAAAAGCATTTATATGCCTTGTTAAAAATAAACATACAATATATGAAAAAAAACAAGATGCCTAAAAGATTTATGATAAAAGGATGTGAAATGAATTTAAAAGGATTAATAATGTTTATAAACGATGTTTCGTTTCATCATCAAAAAGTATATTTAAGTAATTTTCGTATCGTAATTGACTAACAATACCTTCTTCGATTGCTTTTTTTATTGCACATCCCGGTTCGTGTACATGCGTGCAATTATGATACTTGCAATTCTTCGAGATTCTAAATATTTCGGGAAAGAAATGAAAAAGCTCTTCGTTTTTAATATCATGTAATCCAAAACCACGAATTCCGGGTGTATCAATAATATATCCGCCAATTGATAATGCATACATTTCGGCGAAAGTGGTTGTGTGTTTTCCGGATTTATGATAGTCAGAAATTTCCGAAGTTTTTAAATCCAAACCAGAATCAATAAGATTGATTAATGATGATTTTCCAACACCGGAATTTCCTGCTATTAGTGATATTTTGTTTTTTAACAGGGATTTAATCTTATCAATATTCGTGTGATTTTTAACCGATGTGGCAAAACATTCGTAACCGATATTGTGGTATATATTTATAAGTTCATTTAGATATTGATTTTGTTTTTCGTTGTATAAATCGGTTTTATTAAAAATGATTTTGGCGGGAATTTCATAAGCCTCGGCAGTTATTAGAAAACGATCAATAAAAATAGTATATGTTTCGGGGTAAGCAATTGTAACCATTAAAACAGCCTGATCAATATTGGCTGCAAGAATATGTGTTTGTTTTGAAAGATTTGTTGATTTTCTAACAATGTAATTTTTACGATTTAAAACATTTTTAATTACTCCCGTTTCGGAATTTTCAGAAATGCCATATTCGACCATATCGCCAACCGCAACAGGATTTGTGCTTTTTATCCCCTGTATTCGTAATTTGCCACGAATAATACAAGAAACAATTTTCCCTGTTTCGGAATCTTTAACCAAATACCAGCTGCCTGTAGATTTTGTTACTAAGCCTTTTTTCAAAATATCATATTTTCTAACAGCTACGAAAGTATTAAATATTTCAATATTATTTCCATATTTGTGATGAATTAAAAATAAACGGAATAAAAATAATAAATTCGAATTATTAACCCTGCCAGGGTTGTGCAAATAGGTCAATAATCAGTTTTGTATAATTTAGAATTTTAACAAAATTAACCCTGGCAGGGTTTTAAGACTGTATTTAAAAAATAAATAAAATGATAAAAAAAATATTTTCATACAATGTAAATGGAATTCGGGCTGCTATGAATAAAGGATTTGTTAAGTGGTTAAAAGAAGCAAGTCCCGATATTGTTTTAATTCAGGAAACGAAAGCACATCAGGAACAAGTTGACACAAAGCTTTTTGATGAGATTGGATATTATCATTACTGGTTTTCGGCTGTAAAGAAAGGATATAGCAGTCTTGCTGTTTTATCAAAACAAAAACCAGACAAGATTTATAAAGGAATAGGATTAGACAAGTATGATATTGAAGGAAGAACTATTCGTGCTGATTTCGGTGATATTACTATTATAAATTCATATTTCCCGTCAGGAACTACAGGAACCGTTCGTCAGGATTATAAAATGGAATATCTGGCTGATTTTAAAAAATTTATTGATCAGCTTAAAAAGAATCGGCCTAAGATTATTGTAAGTGGTGATTTTAATATTTGTCATAAACCAATGGATATTAATCACCCTGAAAGGCACAAGAAAACTTCAGGTTTTTTACCTGAAGAACGCGAGTGGCTTGATCAATTTATAGCAAGTGGTTTTATTGATACATTCCGGGAATTTAATAAAGAACCGGAGCAATATAGCTGGTGGAGCTACAGAGCAGGATCGAGAGCTAAAAACTTGGGTTGGAGAATCGATTATCATATGATTAGCGAAGCTTTAAGACCTCAATTAAAAAATGCCACAATACTTCAGAATGTTCATCATTCGGATCACTGCCCGGTGGTTATTGAAATGGATTTTTAAAATAAATTGTCCCCCTTGAGGGGGATTAAGGGGGTAGAAAATAATTTAGTTATGAAAAAAGCATCATCTGAAAATAATTATCACTACAACAAAAAACTACAACCGCTTGCACGCGAATTACGCAATTCAATGACAAAGGCTGAATGTTGTTTGTGGAAATATGCCCTAAAAGGAAGGAGAATGTATGGATATCAATTCTCTCGGCAACGTCCGGCATTAGATTATATCGTTGATTTTATGTGTAAAGAATTGATGCTTATAATTGAAGTAGATGGTATTAGTCATCAATTTGATGATATTGAAAAGAAAGATAAATTAAGGCAAACAAGGCTGGAACAAATTGGATTTAAGGTGTTAAGATTTCAAGATGGAGAAATTCTTAACAATATTGGAGATGTTATAAGAACAATTGAGAATTTTATAAATCAAGAGAGCTAATCCACCCCCTTATCCCCCGCCAGCGGGGGAAATCTATTATGTCCCCTTGAGGGGGATTAAGGGGGTAAAAAAAATAATAAAGAATACATCTCCAAGGTTTTGCAAAACCTTGGAGGTTTAATAATTAATCAACTAAAATATAAATAAGGAATTTTTTATTTCTGCGCTCGTTTACGTTCGAATTCTTTCAGCAAGATTTTTCTTAGTCTGATATGTTTTGGAGTAACCTCCACGTACTCATCAGCCTGAATGTATTCCAAAGCTTCTTCCAATGAGAATTTAATTGGAGGAGGTAATTTCACTTTATCATCTGTTCCTGATGCACGAACATTTGAAAGTTTTTTTGTTTTTGTAATATTTACACCAATATCTCCTGCTTTCGTGTTTTCTCCAACTACCTGGCCTTCATAAATTTCTTCCATCGGAGTAACAAAAAATTTTCCTCTATCTTGTAATTTGTCTAAGGAATAAGCGATAGCCATTCCTGTTTCAATAGCATTTAACGAGCCTACTTGTCGTTTCACAAAATCGCCTTTGTAAGGTTCAAAATCTTTAAAACGATGAGCAATTACAGCTTCTCCGGCGGTGGCAGTCATCATAATATTTCTTAAGCCAATAATTCCTCGCGATGGCATATGAAATTCAAGTAAAATACGATCGTTTTTACGCTCCATATTCATCATCTCGCCTTTTCGTTGCTGAATAATTTCTATTGCTTTACCTGAATGTTCTTCTGGCAAATCAACTGTTAAGTATTCGATAGGCTCACATTTCTCACCATCAATATCTTTTATAATAACCTTAGGCTGTCCTACTTGTAGTTCGTAACCTTCACGGCGCATAGTTTCTATTAAGACCGATAAATGCAAAACACCCCGGCCATATACAGTATGTGCATCGGCGGAGTCGGTTGGTTCTACACGTAAAGCCAGGTTTTTCTCAAGTTCTTTTTCTAATCGTTCTTTTAAATGGCGTGAGGTAACAAATTTTCCATCTTTTCCGAAAAAGGGAGAGTTGTTAATGGTAAATAACATACTCATGGTTGGTTCATCAATGGCAATCGGATCTAAACCTTCAGGATTTTCTAAATCGGCAATGGTATCACCAATAGAAAAACCATCAATGCCTACTAAAGCACATATATCACCAGATTCGACCTTGTCAACTTTCTTTTTACCCAGTCCCTCGTATATAAGTAATTCTTTAATTTTAGTTCTCTGAATAGATCCGTCTCTTTTTACAAGAGAAATTCGCATTCCCTGATTTAGCGTTCCGCGTAAAAGTTTTCCAATAGCTATTCGTCCAACATAAGATGAATAGTCTAATGAAGTAATTAACATTTGAGGAGTTCCTTTCTGCGTTTTTGAATCCGGAATATTTTCAATAATGCTATCCATCAAAGCAGTAATATCCGATGTTGGTTTTTGCCAATCGTCCGACATCCAGCCTTGTTTTGCAGAACCATAAATGGTAGGAAAGTCTAACTGATCTTCACTGGCATCTAAATTAAACATTAAATCAAAAACTTGTTCCTGCACCTCTTCAGGACGACAATTCGATTTGTCAACTTTATTAATTACAACAATTGGTTTAAGGCCTAAAGAAAGAGCTTTTTGAAGCACAAATCGTGTTTGAGGCATGGTACCTTCAAAAGCATCAACCAATAATAAAACACCATCGGCCATATTAAATACTCGCTCAACCTCACCTCCAAAATCAGCGTGACCGGGAGTATCAATTATATTGATTTTATAATCCTTATAATTAACCGAAACGTTTTTCGATAAAATCGTAATTCCTCGTTCTCGTTCAAGGTCATTACTGTCAAGGATTAAATCGCCGGGATTTTCATTTTCACGAAAAAGCTTTCCCTGCAATAGCATCTTATCAACCAGGGTTGTTTTTCCATGATCGACATGAGCTATTATTGCTATGTTTTTGATTTTTTGCATTTACCCTAAAAATTTTCAGCGTGCAAAGGTACGAGAATTTAGTTAATATAAAACATAATTACATATAAATAGCGCAAG
>JAUVUS010000149.1 GCA_030600865.1 Bacteroidales bacterium
ACTTTTGATTATTAATAATTTGAATTTATTTTATCATATACTATGCCATTGTGCTTATGTGTCTGTAAATCAGTAATAATGTTTTAAAATTTGATTTTTAGATATTACTCAATTGTTCGATTATGAAACAATGTGTGTACGATTTCAAACAAGCTTAATGCATTTTAAAGACGATCGAGTTTTTAAAATGATGCAAAAAAGCCTGAGGTTTTTTAATATTTCAGGCTTGAATGTGGTAAGTTGTTGTTATTTAGTAATTAAGAAACATCATCAGAATTAAATTTAAATCCTAATCGTTTACCCGTTTTCATTCTTGAGTATTCCATTTTTTCGTTAAGTTGAGCAACAGAAGCAATTTTAACGTTATCATAAGGTGGAACCAACAGGTCAAAATCAATAGCATAAATAATTGTTTTAAGAATCATATCTTTAAGTATTTCCTTATTCAATACAGATTTCCCAAAATTATTATATAAGTATTCTTGCTGTCTTTTACCTTCAACAAAAAAATGTTTTTCTAAATTCACGAATAGTCTTGTTACAAGGTAACCTAAATCTTCTAATCTGTTATATTTAAAAGAATCAGCAAGAAAGTTGTAAACATTAATTATTCCACAAAAGCTATATAATGAATTATTTTTTACATAACTGAGTTTCCAAATATTATGTTCTCTATCGAATTCAAAAATATTTGAGTGCATACTAAAAATAAGAATATCACTAGCTACTTTGAGTTCTGCCTCGAATTGACCTTTTTCACGAAATTCGAATCTAACACGAGGATCTTTTACTTGTAGTTTAGAATTAAATTCAGATGCAATTTCTTGTAAAATTTCTTTAAGCAAAGTAAAAACTTCCAAAGTTTGATCGTAAACTTTTTGTTTTACAAGTGACTTCATTTCCAGAGCCGTAAGTATTTGATCTTTTTTATCTTTTTCTGTCATAATTTGATGTGTACAACGATTAATTTAATATGCTTTTGCAAATAAAACTCGTTTTTTAGAAGGTTTGCCAGAATATATACACTTACCATCTTCTTCCCCGCCTGCGGAACGGGCAGGTTTAGAATCCATAGGAATAATACGAATTGTTGCTTTTGTTTCCTCTTTTATTTTCTGTTCTGTTTCTGGTGTTCCATCCCAGTGTGCTAAAACAAATCCTCCCTTATTTTCGATAATATCCTTGAACTCATCATAGCTATCAACCTTAAATGTATTTTCTTCTCTAAACTTCAACGCTTTCTCGAAAATATTCTTTTGGATATTTTCCAACAGATTCTCAATATAGTTTTCAATGCCATCCTGGGATTTTATCTCTTTTTCTAAAGTATCTCTTCTGGCAATTTCTAATGTGTTGTTTTCTAAGTCGCGAGGTCCTATTACAATTCGAACAGGAATCCCTTTAAGTTCGTATTCTGCAAATTTCCAACCAGGCTTGTGTGTATCGCGATTATCATATTTTACGGTAATTCCTTTGTCTTCTAACTTTTTCTTAATCAAGTTTACTTTTTCAGTAATCTGATTTAATTGATCTTCTCCTTTGTAAATAGGAATAATTACTACTTGAATAGGAGCTAATTTAGGTGGCAGAACTAAGCCTTTATCATCAGAGTGAGCCATTACTAAAGCCCCCATTAAGCGTGTTGAAACGCCCCATGATGTTGCCCAAACATAATTAAGTTTTCCTTCCTTATCGGTAAATTTTACATCAAATGCCTTTGCGAAATTCTGACCGAGAAAATGAGATGTTCCGGCTTGTAGTGATTTACCATCTTGCATTAATGCTTCTATAGCATAAGTTTCCAAGGCACCAGCAAAGCGTTCATTTTCTGATTTATAGCCTTTTATTACAGGAACACCCATCCAGTTTTCAGCAAAATCCGCATAAATATTGATCATTTTTTCTGTTTCTTCAATAGCTTCATGTTTTGTTGCGTGTGCTGTATGCCCTTCTTGCCATAAAAATTCAGAAGTTCTTAAAAATAATCGGGTTCTCATTTCCCATCTAACAACGTTAGCCCACTGATTTACTAATATTGGTAAATCTCTATACGATTGAATCCAATTTTTGTATGTATTCCATATTATTGTTTCAGATGTAGGCCTTACAATTAATTCTTCTTCTAATTTTGCTTCAGGATCAACAATGATTTTGTTTGTTTTTTCATCTTTTTTAAGCCTGTAATGAGTAACAACGGCACATTCTTTGGCAAATCCATCAACATGGCTGGCTTCTTTTGAAAAAAAGGATTTTGGTATAAAAAGAGGAAAATATGCATTTAAATGTCCTGTATCTTTAAACATTTTATCTAATGCTGCTTGTATTTTTTCCCAGATTGAAAAGCCATAAGGCTTGATTACCATTGCCCCACGTACTGCTGAGCTTTCAGCTAAATCTGCTTTTACTACTAGGTCGTTATACCATTGGGAGTAATTTTCTTTTCTTTTTGTTAGTGTTTTAGCCATATTCTGGTATGATTTTTGCTAGTTTTTTAATGGTTTTATAATAATTTTAGAGCTGCAAAAATAACGAAATTAATTATTAAAATATAACTAAACAGGAGGTTCATTATGAAAACAAAATTTTATTTTCTTTTTTTCTTATCTATAGTGTTGGCCTCATGTTCATCATTACAACAAACTACTGTAAATGACGATATATATTATTCGCCAAAAGATGAGGTGGTTGCAAGTAATGATGTTTATGCTAATCCAACTTACGATAAGAATAAGACAATTTTTAGTAAAAAGTACGATAAAGAGATATCGGATATTCTTGAAGATGAATCGAAAAGTGAGATAGATACTGTTATCTATGAAGATGAAGAATACGAAAATCCTTATGAAAGCATTATAGTTGATGATTATAGTGAAGCATATCAACGAAGACTTGATGCTAAGATGAGTCCGTATTATGGAATGAATAATTATTATAATATTTATTTTTCAGATGATTACTGGTATGCACAGGCGTATTTCAATGATCCTTTCTATAATGTGGTAATTGTTGGTGATCAGATTTGGGTTGAACCTTATTGGATGACTTCTGCATTTGGATATAGACATTCATGGTATAATTATGGTTATCCATATTACTATGGTTCATATTATTATCGACCGTATTATAATTCATTTTACAGTTCGTATTATTATAGCCCATATTATAACCCATACTATAACCCATATTACTCTTATTATAATAATGATAATTATGTTAGTTCTTCTTTTCATTCATACAGACAAAGGACTTTGGCTGTAACGTCCGGTGCGCGTTCATCTATTGGTAGAGCATCAAGAGAATTACCAGAATCATATGTTGGTAGAGATATTAGATCAACAAGTACTGTAAAATCAGGAATAGACAGGCAGTCTGCTCGTACAGCAAGATCGGGTGAGGTAAGAACAACAACCAGAGCAGGAGAAAATAATTTTGCCGGTGAAACAATTAGGGTTCGTGAAACAAATAGAGAAAGAACAGGAACAAGTGTTAGAACAGCAAACGGACAGGTACAATCAGGAGTAGCTTCCACAAGCAATAGAAATTATACAAGACCTCAACAAGCTACACGATCTACCTATAATAGCCCTACACGTTCTGCTACTCGTTATAACAGACCTGAGAGTACAAATGTAAGTTCAGGAAGGAGTTATTCAGGTGTATCAAGAACATCTACATCTACACCAAGCCGATCGTCAGGCACAACAAGATCTGGTAGTTCATATACACCAAGTAGATCAAGTGGATCATCAGGCAGTTCGGGTTCAGTTAGGAGTTCTGGATCATCAACTAGATCTTCAGGAAGCTCAGGATCTGTAAGGAGTTCTGGATCATCACGAAGTTCAGGGTCTTCATCAGGAAGCTCAGGTTCAAGTGGAAGTTCCAGATCCAGTAGTGGAAGTAGTAGAGGAGGTAGGAGATAGTAAATCATAATTCTATTTGTACAACTAATAAAGAAAAGTAATATGAAAAAGATATTTTTAATTTTTATAATTGGGTTAATTGCAAACACCTTAATATATTCTCAATCTGTTTATGTTGATAATGCTTTTAAATTTTCATCTAATGATTATGGTGGAACTGCACGTTTTATAGGAATGGGAGGCGCATTTGGCGCATTAGGAGGTGATTTTTCTTCAATAGCAATAAATCCTGCCGGATTAGGTGTGTACAAGAGATCTGAATTAGTATTTTCTCCGGGGATGAGTTATAACTCTAATTCGTCAACTTATATTAATAATACAATTGATGATAATGGATATGCTATTAATTTAAATAATATGGGGCTTGTAAGTTCGTATAATTTAGAAAATTCTGACACAAGATGGGTTAATTTTAATATTGGTGTAGGATTTAACCGAACAACAGATTTAAATAATAATATACAATTCCAGGGAGTTAATAATACATCTTTAATGGAAATTTTTGTGAGTAACGCTAATGCTACAACAACTAATCCTTATGATTTAGATGGGATGTATGAGTTTCTAATTTGGGATGCATACATAATGGATTTTGATACTATTGCAAATGAATTTTATAGTGAAATTACAGATACAATATTTAGCGATCCTGCTAATTTTGAAATTAATCAACGAAAAATAATTCAAACAGAAGGTTCAATAACTGAATTCAGTTTTTCTTTTGGAGGTAATTATGCACATAAATTATATGTTGGAGCGAGTATAGGAATAACACGATTAAGATATGAACAATATGCATCGCATTACGAGAGTGAAACTCCCGGTTTACAAATTCCTTTTATAAATGCATTCGATTTCAAGGAAAATTCAACAACCAGAGGTACAGGTTTTATATTTAAATTCGGAGTAATTTATAAACCTATAGAATCCCTTAGGCTTGGAGCTTCCTTGCATTTACCAACATTTTATGATTTAGATCAAAAGTTCTATAATTCAGCAACTGGATATTTCGATAGTGGCACTTCTGAATATTCAAGATCACCGGTGCAAACATATAAGTATAGTTTAAATACACCTCTCAGAGCTGTCGGTAGTGTAGGATTTCAGATAGGTAAAATTGCTTTGATTGATGTTGACTATGAATATGTTGATTATTCTACAATGAAATTAGATGACCGGGATAATAGCCTGGATGTTATTGAAGACAATAATGATATTAAATCAATATTTCAAGAAACTCACAATATAAGAGCAGGTGCTGAATTCAGGTATGGTACACTTTATTTTAGAGCAGGAGGAAGATATTCAACAAGTCCATATGCAGATATTGAAGGCGCTCTGAATTCTGATTATGAAAAAATTACCTTATCGGGAGGATTAGGCTATAGAGAAAAAAACTTTTTTGTTGATTTTGCATTTGCACAAACAACTTATAATTATAACATGATTGCTTATGATTTGAGTCCTTATTATACCGACTTCGACTTCTCTGATAATGAAAAGGCATCCATTGATCATAAACTAAATAATTTTATTTTAACTTTTGGGGTTAAATTTTAATTTGGGATTACAATTTTAGGTTAGGTTTTTACATTAAGACTGTTCATCTATAATATTTGAACAGTCTTTTTTTATTATCATTTTTGGTGTAAAATTGTATATTTATGTATTTTAATATTTAATGCTAAAATTCTTTGAGTATTAGTAGTTAAATATATATTTTCGTATCCTGTAAATTAGCAAGTGATTATCTTTTAAATCACTTCTATAAGTAAAACAAATATTATGAGTGCTAAAGATCTACAAAACTCTGACTCTGTTCAAGATGAACAGCTAAATGAAAATTCTGAATTGAATGAAAATAATGAGATTGCAAATTCAGAAAAGGAAAAAATAAAAAAAGAAGAACCTGAAACTTCAGAAAAGAAAAAATCAAATGAATTAACTGAAAAGGAATCTAATAATGTAGATTCGACAGAGGATGATTCAAATGATGAAATTAAAGAGCAGAAAGATGATAATTCTGAAACTTCAGAAAAGGAAGAATCAAATGAATTAACTGAAAAGGAACCTAACAATGTAGATTCGACAGAGGATGATTCAAATGAGAAAATTGAAGAGCAGGAAAATAATGACTCAGAAGATGTAGAAGTGGAAGTTGAACCTGATAGCCTGCCTGCCGATTTAACCTGTCTGCCGAACAGGCAGGCTGCCGTAGGCAGTAAGACAGGTTCCGTAGGCGGGGAAGAGAAAATTGATATTGATTATACAAAATTAAGTAGGGAAGATTTAGTTAAGGAACTAAATAATATTATAGATAAGGACTCAATTAATGATATACGTAGAGAGGTCGAAGCAATAAAAGCTAGTTTTTATAAAAAACAAAAAGTTTTAAATGAGAAAAAGCGCAAAGAATTTTTAGCTGAAGGTGGTGATATTGAAGATTTTGCTCCAGTAGAAGATCCTCTTGAAACAGAACTAAAGGAATTATTTAAAAGATACAGAAGGTTTAAAGCTGACTATAACCGACAACTTGAGAAAGTTAAAGAAGTAAATTTAGAAAAGAAGTACGAAATTATTGAGGTACTTAAGGAATTAGTAAACAAGGATGAGTCAATTGGAGATACATTTAAAGAGTTTAGGGAGTTACAAAAACTCTGGAAAGATATAGGACAGGTTCCTCAACAAAAATTAAAAGACCTTTGG
>JAUVUS010000391.1 GCA_030600865.1 Bacteroidales bacterium
AACAGCCATATACCTTACACTGAAGATATGCAGACCAATCCTCAATCGGTGTATGGAAGCTCAAAACTTGATGGTGAAAAATATGCATTAGCATCTAAAAACGCAATTGTTATAAGAACATCATGGCTTTATTCTAATTTTGGAAAAAACTTTGCAAAAAGTATTCATAAACTTTGCAAAGAAAAAGAATCATTGAATGTAGTTTTCGATCAGGTGGGAACTCCCACTTATGCCTATGACCTTGCAAATGCAATATTGCAAATCGTTAAACAATCTATTTCAGAAAATACATTTTCACAGGGCATATATCATTTTTCAAATGAAGGAGTTTGCAGCTGGTACGATTTTGCAAAAATCATTGCAAATAAAGCTTACTCAAAATGCAATATAAATCCTATAGAATCAAAAGATTATCCCACTACTGTTAAAAGACCTTTTTACAGTGTGCTAAATAAAAACAAAATAAAATCTACTTACAATATAAAAATTCCGCATTGGCAAGATAGCTTGAACGAATTCTTTAAAGCCTTGTAAATTATTATAATGGCTTTGATACAAACTAATGTGGTAAAATAAGTTTTATTCTAACTCAAGAAAAACAATGGAATATTGGAATACTGGAATGTTGTAATTCATTGTAAAAGTATTATGGCCTAATGAACAAAATTGTTGCTAAAAAGTTCTACAAGTCTTTATTAGTATAGTTTTAATATAAATCATAGCTATAATATATTATAATTGCAATTCGTTTTCCATAAATCATTTTCTTAACTTTATAAATTCCAACTTACCTGACATGCCAGAGGCAGTTAAAACGGCAGTCAGATTAAAAAACAAATTTTATGGCAGATAAAGAATTACTAAATTTAGTTCAAGCAAAAGCAAAAGCATGGCTTAATTCGAACATTGATTCAGAATCAAAAAAAGATATTGAGAATTTAATTCAAAATAACGAATCAGAATTAATTGAGTCATTTTATAAGGATTTAGAATTTGGCACTGGTGGTTTGCGAGGAATAATGGGAGTTGGAACAAACCGCATGAATATTTATACGGTTGGAATAGCAACACAGGGATTAAGTAATTATTTAAAACAGCAATTTGCAAACAAAAAAAGTATTAAAGTTGCTATTGCTTACGATTCAAGAAATAATAGTAGGTTATTTGCAGAAAAAACTGCAAGTGTATTTTCTGCCAATGGAATAAAGGTGTTTTTATTCGAAGACCTCCGTCCTACTCCTGAATTGTCATTTGCTATAAGGCACTTTAATTGCCAAAGCGGAATAGTTGTAACAGCATCACACAATCCCAAAGAATATAATGGTTATAAAGTTTATTGGGAAGATGGTGGCCAGATTATAAGCCCACATGACAAAAATATAATTACAGAAGTTCAGAAGATTACAGATATTAGTGATATTCAATTTGATGATAGCCTAAAAAATGTTGAAATTATTGGAGAAAAAATTGACAAAAAATATATTAATGAATTGTCGAAGCTTTCGTTAAATCCACAAGTCATAAAAAATCAAAAAGATTTAAAAATTGTTTACACTCCTATTCACGGAACTGGTGTTGAGTTGGTACCCAGAGCATTACAAGTTTATGGATTTGAAAACATTACCATTGTTGAAGAACAGAAAATCCCTGATGGAAATTTCCCAACTGTAAAATCACCTAATCCGGAAGAACCTGCAGCACTGGAACTAGCTTTAAAAAAAGCAAAGGAAATAGATGCTGATATTGTTATGGCAACCGACCCTGATGGCGACCGTGTCGGGATTGCAGTAAAAAACAATAATAACGAGTTTATTCTTTTAAACGGGAACCAGGCAGCTGCATTATTAATTAATTATCTTATAAGCCAATGGAAAGATAAAGGAAAACTAAAAGGCAAAGAATATATTGTTAAAACAATTGTAACCAGCGAATTATTAAAAGACATTGCAGATAAGTACAATGTGGAATGTTATGATGTTTTAACCGGATTTAAATACATTGCCGACATCATAAAACAAAAAGAAGGTAAAAAGAAATTTATTGGTGGTGGCGAAGAAAGCTATGGTTATTTAGCAGGAGAATTCGTAAGGGATAAAGATGCCGTGATGTCGTGTGCTTTACTTGCAGAAACTGCAGCCTGGGCCAAAAATAATGGCAAAACACTTTACCAGGAGCTAATTGACATTTATGTTGAATTTGGTTTTTATAAAGAAAAACTAATTTCAATTGTTAAAAAAGGGAAATCTGGTGCTGAGGAAATTCAAAAGATGATGGATAACTTTAGAAACAAGCCTCCACAGACAATCAACAATTCAAATGTTATGTTAAGTCACGATTTTGAGAAACAAAAAACATTTGATCAAATAAGTCATTTACGATACGAGATAAATCTTCCAAAATCTAATGTTCTTCAGTTTATTTTAAAAGATGGATCAAAAATATCCATAAGGCCATCAGGTACCGAGCCTAAAATTAAATTCTATTTTGGAGTATATGATAAACTTGAAAAAAGAGAAGATTTTGAAAAAGTAAATAAATTACTGGACAATAAAATTGATAATATCATAAAATCATTAGGAATATAAATAGATATGAGATATGAGATGTGAGACACAAGATTCAGTTAACAGTTGGCAGTTACCATAATATAGTATAAATCTCAGCTAAAAGCTTGAAAATTATAATACAGAAACTTGATACTAAATACTTGATACTAAAATCTATAATAAATGAAATCACATAGAAAAGAAATATGGATGAATACTTCTCGACGGAGAGAATATATTAATATCACCCCACTTGTTGAACAGGAATTATTAAAAAGCGGAATTAAAGAAGGCTTTGTTTTAATAAATGCAATGCATATTACTTCGAGTATTTTTATTAATGATGATGAAACGGGTTTATTGGAAGATTTTGAAAAATGGCTGGAAGGTTTAGCACCTGAAAAACCATACTCGCAATACAAACACAATTATGCTGAAGACAATGCTGATGCACATTTGAAACGTACAGTTATGGGTCGCGAAGTTGTGGTTGCAATAACTAATGGAAGATTGGATTTTGGTCCCTGGGAACAAATTTTTTATGGCGAATTCGATGGTAAAAGACGTAAACGAATATTGATTAAAATAATTGGAGAATAAAAAAGTTTCGAGTTTCGGGTTCTGAGTTTTATATCTTCAAAAATTAAACTTTTTCAAGAATTTCCTGTTCTATACTAAAATCTTAGTATGTCGCATGTTCATCACCATAACGAACCAAACAAAACGAACTTATTAATAAGT
>JAUVUS010000184.1 GCA_030600865.1 Bacteroidales bacterium
GTGGTTTTCAATCATTAATGTTTGCCATGTGGATGGATATACAAGATAATCAGAGATTATATAAAGATTAGAGGTTTTTTTTAAGTACGATTGCAATAACAAAAATAAATACTTCACCAATAAGAAACCATATCCTGACAAGAATTGAAAATGATATGGCCATTTCTGGAGAAACTCCATTAGATATTAATAAAAGTGTTATTACTCCTTCGCGAACACCAATACCCCCAGGAAAGATTATGGATATTAATCCAATCGAAATACTCAAAGGAAATGCAAAAGCATAATAAACCGGAGTAACATCAAAAACAGACACAAGTAAAAAATAAAAGCCGACAGTCCAAAATATCCAATAAATACTAATAGATAATGTAAGTTGAAAAAATTCTTTGGCATTTATTTTAGGTAAATCAATCTTTCTCTTAAAAATACTATTCCAGATATTTTCAAATAATCTTTGTATTGACCTTGAAAACAACAATAAGAATAATAATAAAGTAAAAGAAATAATAATCCAGGAATAGTTTTTTATCTTATCAGTTTGAATTATCGGATAAATGCTAATTAAAAATCCCAAACATAAATAAATCAGTTGTTCTTTTAAAGAGATGAATGACAGCTTCTTAATTCCAGTATTTGCATTTTCGACTAATGCAGCACGTCCAATAATTGTCCAGATTCGTCCGGGGATATACTTAGCAAATACAGGTAAACCGTGCGAAATAATTGCTTTTTTATTTGATATAAATATTCCATGCAGTTTAAGAGCAACCCTCCAGCTAATGGCAGAGAAAATAAAACCGAGAATTAAAAAAACAACAGAGATAATAAAATAAGAATAATTAAGCTCAATATTTCTAAAAACCAAGAAATCTATATTATACAAATAAAACAACAATGCTAATATTGAACCGTATATTAATATTTTTAAGATTACTTTCATTAAACAATGCTATTAAAAAAGTAATTTTGTTTTCTTTGATATAAGATTGATTCTTTAATTATGAAAAAAAGCATTTTACAAAAAACTTCGTATCAAAAAATATTCTTCGTAACATCTATACTAATCAATATTATTTTAGCTGTAATCATATTTGCAACAATCAACGAAAAACAAATTTACACATATTTTAATTCAGATACGCTTTACCTTCCTTCCATTTACAAAGATCTTTTTATTGATGAAAGCGGATTTGCAGGATGGCATTTAAACGGAGCTCCCAATTTTTTACCTGATATGTTGTTATTTTTTATTGTAAGAAGCTTTTTCAATCATTTTATTCCTGCATGCTTGATTTTTAGTCTGGTTCAACTAACAATTATATTGTTATTGCTCTCTGGTCTTTATAAAGTCATCTTCAAATCAATAAATTATATTCATTTAAGTTTTGCTGTTTTACTGATGACCCTATTTTTATTAGTATCGCTGGTAAATAATGATTTTGTATATACTTTTTATTTGTTAAGCATTAGTTATCATCTGGGTGCGTTTATAATGTTTTTAATTTCTTTTATTCTACTTTTTAGATATTTGAAATACGGGAAAAACATTCATCTTATTATTCTTTTCATAGTAAGCATTTTATCTGTTATTAATGATAGATTATATATTGTTATGTTTTCGTTCCCGATATTCGCTCTAATATTTGTTTTCTTAATTCACATCGAAAATAAAAAAAGGTACATAAAAGTATTAGTTGCAAATTCTGCTTCAATATTAATTGGCTTATTTTTATTCAGAATGTTAAAATTATCCGGTTATATTCATATTATTGGTTTATCCTGGAAAGTTTTCAACTTTAACAATATTATTCCTGCTTTAAAAATCTTCCTTGAACAGCATACGAATTATATAATGGAATTAGATTTCAGAGGAATAATTGATATTTTATTTTTATTGAGTTTTGCTATTCACCTGTATCTGCTAATTAAAAATGGCATTTTCGCAATCAAGAAAAAAAAGTTCAACGAATTAGAATTTATATACTTATTAATTTTTATTCCTGTTTTATTTATTGTACTTGTAACTCCAATAATTAATGGCAATTATGTAAGCTGGGCACTTTTAAGATACAATATTTATAGTTTGTACTTGGGGATGTTCAGTTATGCTTATTTAATTTACAAGTTATATGAAGCAAAACGATTTTCAGTAAACTATTTAATAGTATTCATTGTTTTAATCATGTTTGTTGAATCAGTTTTTATAATTAAAAAAGTTAGTAATAATAACTTATCAAAAGGATTAAATAACTTTATGACTTATTATCCTGAGAGTGTAAAATGTATTGATCAGTTATCAAAACAAGAAAATATAAAATTTGGTGTTGCTGAATATTGGAAAGCTAAATACATCACCATGTTTTCAAGAGAAGATGTGCGTGTGTACACAGTTTTGGACAACCTTTCAATTTGGTATCATGTTATGAATGAAAACTGGTATTTTCAGAATAAAAAGGGAAAGTTTGGCAATCCGGAATTTAACTTTATTATATCAAACAAAATTAACAGAGATAAAATCATTGAACATTTAGGAAATCCTGAAGATACAATTACATGCGTTGATAATATTGAAATTTTGAAATATTCACAATTTCAGTTTGATAAAAAAACAAGAAAACCGTCAATAATAGATTGAAATGACAAAAGGAAAAGAATCAAAACCACATATAGGTATTTACGGACGACGAAATAACGGGAAAAGTTCATTAATAAACCGTCTTGCAGGCCAGGATGTAGCCATTGTTTCAGATTTTGCAGGAACAACTACCGACCCTGTAAAAAAATCTTTTGAAATAACCGGCTTCGGACCAGTAATTTTAATTGACACAGCAGGAATTGATGATAAAGGTGAATTGGGAAATAAACGAATTGAAAAAACTTTAGTTTCAATTAAAACTATCGATTTAGCAATTCTGGTTATTACAGAAAATATATTTGGTGATTTTGAAAAAATGTTGATCGAAGAATTTAAAAACACTGACACACCTTTTTTTATCGTTCATAATAAATCTGACATTAAACAATTAAGTGATGATTCACGCGCTTCCATTGTTTCACAAACCAATGCCAATATTATTGAGTTTGATACCATAAAAGCTGAGAATCTTGAAAAGCTTATTCGATTAATTAAAACAACAATCCCGGAATCGGCATATAAAACTCCATCGTTGGTTGGCGACTTATTATCGTATGGTGATATTGTTTTATTAATTACGCCAATTGATATTGAAGCTCCTGCAGGCAGAATGATTCTACCTCAGGTGCAAGCCATTCGTGACATTCTGGATAATGATGCTGTAGCTATTGTTCTAAAAGAACGTGAAGTAGACGCTTTTTTGCGTAAAACAAAAATTACTCCGGCACTTGCCATAACCGACAGTCAGATTTTTACAAAAGCCGATGCTTCTATTCCAAGGAATATTCCTTTAACAAGCTTTAGTATTATGTTGGCAAGATTTAAAGGAGAGTTTGAGCATTTTTTGAAAGGCACTCCTAAAATATCTGAATTAAAAGATGGCGATCGTGTGTTAAGTCTGGAATCATGCACACACCATGTATCGTGTGATGATATTGGCAGGGTAAAAATTCCTCGTTGGATTTCGAACTTTACAGGTAAAAAACTTGAATATGATGTTGTTGCAGGACTTGACAAATTGCCTCGTGATATAAAAGAATATGCATTAGTTGTTCAGTGCGGAGGATGTGTTATTACCAGAAAACAATTGATAAACAGATTACGTCCGGCCATTGATGCAGGAATACCTGTAACAAACTATGGAATGGCAATCGCCTATGTTCAGGGAATTTATGAACGTGCTGTGGCTCCGTTTGTTAAAACCAAACAATCGGCAATGGATTATTTGTAACAGTATAATTTAATGAATTATACTGTTACCTTAAATTAAGGAATAACCTATATTCACATACAAACAACATTCAAGGAAAACCACACAATACTTTTCATCGGTCTTTCTGCATTATTCTACTTTTTTTTAATCGATAGTTCACTATTAACTCCTGTTAATTTAATATAATTGCTTTTAGTACACTTATAAACTCCCGTTATAGAATTAATTTTTAAGCCCCGAACACTTTACCTACTTTAGCTACCAGAAAAGATTGTATGTATTTTCCCCCTAAAGAAATTTTAGGCTCATAAATAGTTAAATTATTCATAAATATTCTATTCAGCATACAATTTTTTTCTTTTTTTTAATAAAATTCTGATATCTTCATTACAAATTGTTTCAAACCTTCACAACTATCCCAAAATCGTACGAATTTGTCCGAAATAGTACATTTTTACTGCTATATTTATTAGCAACAAAAACACAACCCGCATACTGTTATATACTTACCGTGCATGGCATTAGTTTTGTTTAATCTATCTATTATATTTAAAAACAAATCTTAATAAAGAAATTAAAGAAATGATACAACATTTTGCAATTCCTTTCGTCTTTAATGCAATTTTCCTAACTATAAATTAATTATTTTCATGAAATTAAAACACCTATATATTACAGCAATTTTAATTTTTCTAATGTTTACTGCTGTTGCTCAGGAGAATACTACAGAAAAACGATTTTACAATACTAAAAGAATTAGTAACGGGCCTCCTAAAATTGACGGATTAATTGACAATAATATTTGGGATATTGTTGAGTGGTCTGGCGATTTTATACAACGATCTCCAAACGATGGAGAGGAACCTTCACAAGAAACCGCATTTAAAGTATTATATGATGATGATAACCTGTATGTTTTAGTTCGTGCATTCGATACCGAACCTGAAAAAATAGTCAGGAGAATGTCTCGTCGCGATGGATTTGATGGCGACTGGGTTGAGGTACAAATTGACAGTTATTTCGATAAACGTACCGCCTTTTCATTTACCGGATCAGTTTCAGGAGTAAAAGGAGACGAAATGATAACCGATGACGGAGATCGATCAGATGCAACATGGGATCCAATATGGTATCTTGAAACCAGTATTGATAGTCTTGGTTGGATTGCCGAAATGAAAATTCCTTTTACTCAATTACGATTTAGTAATCATAAAGAAAGCCAGATTTGGGGTTTACAAATAAATCGTCGATTTTTTAGAAATGAAGAACGATCGCATTGGTCGCATTTTTCACAAGACGAATCGGGTTGGGTTCGACATTTTGGTGAATTGCAAGGAATAAAAAACATTAAACCAAAACGTCAAATTGAAGTATCACCATATATTCTTGCGAAAACAGAATCTTATACAAAAGATGAAGATAATCCATTTTCTGAAGGATTTGAACCTAGTTTTGGTGCCGGAATTGATGGTAAAATTGGAATTACAAACGATTTTACTTTAGATTTTACCATAAATCCTGATTTTGGGCAAGTAGAGGCCGACCCATCTGATGTTAACTTAACCGCCTTTGAAACTTATTTCCAGGAAAAAAGGCCTTTCTTTATTGAAGGTAGAAATATTACAAATTTTCAAATCTCGGGAGGAGGAAACTCTTTTTCACGCGACAATCTTTTTTATTCGCGTCGTATAGGTCGATCACCTCAACACTACCCTGATTTAGCTGACAATGAATATGTAGATATGCCGGAAAACACAACTATTTTAGGTGCACTAAAACTAACCGGTAAAACTAAAAACGGGTTATCAATCGGGATTATCGAGAGTGTAACAGCAGAAGAAAAGGTCGAGATTGATAATAATGGTGAAAGAAGAAAAGAAACTGTTGAGCAGA
>JAUVUS010000077.1 GCA_030600865.1 Bacteroidales bacterium
AACTTAGTGCATTCTTAGTGTTTTTGTGGCTTTGTGGCAATAAAAATTCTGCCACGAAGTCTCTAAGTCACAAAGAATCACAAACACACTATCCAACACTCATTTAAACTAAAGCTAAAATCAATTTGATAATAATGAGAGCATTAGTGTTAACTAATTTTAAGTTGCGGAGAAATTTACGCGAAAAGTTAAGCACTTTTTGGATGAAATGTTGTTATATTCTGGTTTTAGCAATGCCTTTCGTTCTGCTTACCGGTTTATTAATTAAATCCTCATTATTACTTGGTGAAAAATCTTTAACAGAGCTTATATTCTCAAGCGAGTGGAAACCAATGTCGGGCAAGTTTGGATTTCTGCCATTTATAATAAGCTCATTATGGGTAACGTTTATTTCGATCATAATAGCAGCACCGATTTGTTTATTAACAGCTATTTATCTGACACAATACGCCAGGAGAGTTGTATTAAAAATAATGCAACCTGTAATAGATATCCTGGCAGGGATCCCTTCTGTAATTTATGGTGTATGGGGCATAATAATTATAGTCCCTTTTGTCTCAAAAATAGCCGGATGGTTTAATGTACATTCGTCCGGTTATAGCATTTTAGCTGGAGCAGTGGTTTTAGCAGTCATGATAATTCCGTTTATTCTGAATATTCTTATTGAAGTTTACAAAACAATCCCGATTGAATTATCTGAGGCATCACTATCGTTGGGAGCAACAAAATGGGAGACAATAAAGAAAGTATTAACACGAAAAGCTTTTCCCGGAATAATATCATCATTTGGGTTAGGAGTATCCAGGGCATTTGGTGAAACAATAGCTGTTCTTATGGTTGTAGGCAATGTTGTACATATTCCTTCCGGAATTTTTCAGGCAGGTTACCCGTTGCCCGCGCTAATTGCTAACAATTATGGGGAAATGTTGTCTATCCCGATGTATGATTCGGCATTAATGCTGGCAGCATTAATATTATTTATTGTGGTTACTCTTTTTAATATGGGATCGCGATATTTTATAATGCATTATGAAAAAAATATTTAAAATGAATCGTCAGCTTTTAAGAAAATCGGAAGAACTATTTTACAGGGTATTAATGATAATCTCTACTGTTATAATTATAATAGCATTGTTGGCAATTATCATCAGCATTCTTGTAAAAGGCCTGCCTTCATTATCGTGGAGCATGATTACACAAATCCCTAAAGGGGGTTATTATTTTGGAAAAGAAGGCGGTATTTTGAATGCAATAATAGGATCTTTGTATCTGTCAGGTGGTGCAACATTGCTTGCATTGGCTGTTAGTCTTCCGCTAGCCCTTTACATGAATGTTCATAAATTGAAACAGAAAAATGTTGTGAATATTATCCGGTTTTTCCTTGATCTTTTATGGGGAGTTCCTTCAATAGTTTATGGTGCTTTCGGGTTTACTTTAATGGTGTTATTAGGCTTGCGCACTTCTTTATTAGCCGGAATACTGACAGTTACTTTATTCATAATTCCTATAATGGTTCGTTCAATGGACGAAGTATTGAAAACAGTCCCCAAAGGCTTACTGGAGTCAGCATTTTCTTTGGGTTCAACCCGATCTGAAACAGCATTCAGGGTTATGCTCAGACAATGTATCCCGGGAATAATAACTGCTATTTTACTCGCATTCGGAAGAGCAATTGGTGATGCCGCAGCTGTACTTTTTACAGCAGGATATACCGATTATATTCCAACCTCACTTTCACAGCCTACTGCAACTTTACCATTGTCGGTATTTTTTCAGTTGAGTTCACCAATACCCGAAGTACAAAACAGGGCATATGCATCAGCTGTGGTTTTAACCGTGATAGTTTTAATAATTAGTATTGCATCACGCGGTTTTTCTATGAAATATCAAAAAAATAAAATTAAATGATAAATTATGATTAATGGAACAAAAATAAATATAGAAAACCTCAACCTTTTTATTGGCAACAATCATATTTTAAAAAATATAAATGTTGAGATTCCTGAAAAGCAACTTACAGTTATTCTTGGACCTTCAGGTTGTGGTAAAACAACTTTGTTAAAAAGCTTGAACCGTCTTACTGATTTGTATCCCGAGATTAAAATACAAGGCAAAATTTTTAATGGAGATGAAGATATACTTCATCCAAAAACAGAAATTACCGAATTAAGAAAAAAAATGGGTTTGTTAGCACAAACTCCTTATCCACTGCCAATGAACATATACGATAATATTACTTATGGTTTGCGTATCAGTGGAAGACGAAAAAAAAGGTTTCTGAATAAAAGAGTCGAGTACTATTTAAGACAAGTTAGTTTATGGGATGAGGTAAAAGACAGGTTGAAAGATCCTGCATCGGCACTTTCAATAGGGCAACAACAAAGATTATGCCTTGCACGTGGTTTGTCGGTTGACCCTGATATTTTACTGGCAGATGAACCTACATCGGCTCTTGACCCTATTTCGAGCCGGGAGGTTGAAGAATTATTTGTAAAACTAAAACAGCGATATACTATTGTAATGGTAACGCACATTTTAAGGCAGGCCAAAAGAGTTGCAGATTACGTGATATTTATGTACCTGGGTGAAATTATCGAACACGGACCTGCTGAACAAATATTTGAACATCCCAAAAATGCACTAACAAAATCTTACATCCAAGGTACATACAGTTAATCATAAATGAAATAATTATGAAAAAAATCGGAATCACTACTTTATTAATTGCTATAGCATTTACATCATTAAAGGCTCAACTTACTATTAATGCACTATTAAGGCCAAGAGGCGAAATACGACACGGTTACAAATCTATGTTTTCAGAAGATGATAATACTGCGTATTTTGTATCGCAGAGAACCCGCCTTGGATTATCGTATGATAATGAAAAATACAGTTTAAACATTACGGGACAAGATGTGAGAGTATGGGGAGATGAAGGTCTTTATAATTCGACTGGAGTTAAAGGAGATGTTGCCAGTATTGATTTATATGAAGCATGGTTTCAATTAAATCTTGGTGATTATTCATTTTTAAAAATCGGGCGACAAGAGTGGGCATATGATGATCAAAGACTCCTTGCAAAGAGAAACTGGAGTCAAGCCGGCTTGACATACGATGGGGTGTTATACAAATTTGATAATAAAGATTTTAGAGCTGATGTCGGATTATCATTAAATAATGATGATGAAAACAAGATTGGAAATGAATATACTCCTGATAAGATGAAGTTTTTAGACTTTATATATTTAAGTAAGAATTTAGGGCAAAGTTCAAAATTAAGTTTTATGGGAATTTTGTCAGGATATCAAAAGGAAGAAGGTAGTGAAACTGTTTATGTAGCTGCCACGTATGGCCCCTATTTTAAAACAAAAAGTAAAAGGTTTGAAATTGACGGATATTTTTATCATCAAACAGGAACTAATATAAATAGCCAGAAGATAAATGCTTATTTAGTGTCGTTAAAAGGGATATATAAATTTTCAAATAAATTTGGACTAGGTCCCGGAATAGATATTATTAGTGGTAATGATCCTTCAAGCACATCAAATACTGATTATTCATTTGATCTCCTGTATGGAGCCAGAAACAAGTTTTTAGGAAACATGGACTATTTTTCGATACTCTCAAAAAGTGTTTCCGATGCAGGCATAGTCGATATATATGCTAAAGCTAACCTGGCATTTAACAATAAAAATAGTTTGAGTTTAGTTTATCATAATTTTTCAACACAAAAAAGCATTCCCGACCCTGTTGATATTACAGCTAAATTAAATAAATCATTAGGAGATGAAATTGATATTATGTATAAATATAAAGCTGAAATACCTGCGGAATTAAGGATAGGATTGTCATTATTTAATGCTGCCAAAAGTATGGAAATTCTTCAGGGAGTTAATGGTAACGCAGCAAACACACAATATTTCATGTGGATACAATTAGCCTTTTCGCCTGAAATTTTTTCTTCAAAAAATTAAAGCTTAAGGATTGGACTCATCTAAAAAACCTCCCGTCAAACGGGTTAATGTAGTATTGGAATAAATCAGGTTATAAACAGATTGCAGCTGATTAATTGCCGATCTTAAATAGCTTAACTGAATATCGCGATAATTGAATGAGTTTATTGCTCCTGATTTGAATTTTTCATCGGCAATCTGAAGATTCATTTCGGCTGCTTCTAAACTTTCATTAGCAACATTTAAAAGTACTTTGCGCAAGTTATAGGTTTCAAACTCATTATAAAGCTGATTTGTTAAGCTGTGTTTGATTTCATCAGTTTCAACCTGAGTTATTTCTTCGTTTATTTTTGCAATGTTTATAGCTCTTTTGCGATTTCCTGCCGAATAAATATCATACGACAAACTCACATTTCCATATGGAGTAAGTGCCTCATTATAAATTTCGGCTTGCCCTTCGGAGTTAATCCATGAATATGAATTATCAATACCTGCTGACAAACTTAATCGAGGATATAAGTTGCTGCGCTGTAGATCAATCTCGTTTTTCTGAAGTAAAAGATTTGCGTATTGATTTTGCAGGGTTTGATTATTGGCCAACATCTTATCCATTAAATTTCCTAAAATATATTCAGTAGTATCAGAATTGAAATCTTCAGAGAAAGTCCAGGTTATTTGGGGCTCTTCTCCTACCAAAAAATTAAAATTTCTGATAGTATTACGCACAACAACTTCCTGATTTAAATATAAAGCTTTGTCATTCAGATAAATATTCTTTGCCAACAAAACATTATATGTAACCGAGCCTCCTATTTCGTAACGGGTTTGCTCATAATCAAATCGATCTTTTGATAATTGCATCACCGTTTTCAGTACTTCCAATTGTTCTTTTTGAAGTAGAATATTGTAATAACTCATTATAACATCCTGAATTGTACTTTCTACAACAACCGCCGAACGACCTTTTGTAAGATTTTCGAGTCTTTCCAATTTATCTTTTGTAATATTTACTTTAAATCCGTTGAAAATAGTCCAGTTTACACCTATTCCTCCCGAAATCATATTGGTGCTTGTATTGTCAAGTAACTCCTTATTATTTATTGATGAAACATTAAAACCCACAGTTGGTATTCGACCTGCAGTTCCCCAGGTATTATTGATTTTGGCTATTTCAATTTCCGATTTCGATATTACGATTCCGTAATTATTTTCCAGAGCTTTTTCTAAAGCATCAGAAACACTTAAAGCAGTTTCCTGTGATTTTACTGATAAAGCAGAAAAAACAATTGCCACTAAAAAAATATATAATATTAAACTCTTTTTATTCATCTTTATCTCGTGTGTTTGATTCGTATTTTAATTTACGTTTATTTAAGATTATAGCTACCTCAACATCTTCACGTTCAGGTTTAATCCCTGTCCATAATAATTTTAAATAAACTCTCACATCATTTAACAACATGATTAAAACCGGGAAGAATATCAGTATAAATATTGTACCAATTGCTACTCCATAAGCCAAACTAATTGCCATAGGAATAAGAAACTGAGCCTGTACGCTTTTTTCAAGAATCATTGGAAATAATCCGACTGATGTTGTAACAGTAGTAAGAATTATAGGTCTTAATCTTAATTTTCCTGCTTCAACTATTGCATCATGAACTTTTTTCCCTTCCAATAAATTTCCATCGTACTTAGCCAGAAAAACAATAGCATCGTTAATAATTACACCGGTTAAAGCAACCATTCCCCAAAGACTCATTAATGATAAAGGCTTCCCGTGAATTCCATGTCCCCAGAACACTCCAAGCATCGATAATGGTATCATGGCCAATATTATTAAGGTTTGATTAAAGCTTTTAAAATGAATAATCATGATAAATATAATAAGCAAAAATGCGATTGAAAAATATGGTAAAATTTTGGCCAATGCCTCATTCCCTGCTTTTTGTTGACCCTGATACTCATATCGAATACCTGCAAACTGAGCTTCAACATCGGGCATAATTTCATTACTAATTTGTTCTAATATTTCAGGAACGGGAGCAAGTGGATTAACCGTTTCTGCTTCAACCCTTATTTCTCTCGAACCATTATAACGATTAATTGCAACAGGGCCTCTTTCCATATGATAATCGACTAGTTCGGTTAAAGGAAATTCTCCCTTAGCCGTTTTAATTTTCATATTTTCCATTTGCCCGATAGTTAGTCGATCCGACTTTGGATAACGCACCCAAACACGCAATTCATCACGACCTTCCTGTAAACGTTGTGCTTGTCCTCCGTAAAATCCCTGTCGTACCTGTTGTGCAATCGTATTTTCGTCTAAACCAAGAAAATAGGCTTTAGGTTTTAATTTTAGTCTTATTTCCTGCTTTCCCAAAGCTACATTTTCATTAATATCTTTTAATTGTGGAAGCTCCGTTAAACGGCTCATTAAATATTCCTTTGCTTCATCTAATTCCTGTAAGTTTTTAGACATTAGACTTATTGAAACAGGGGCTCCCCAACGATTTCGACCTGCTACAGTAAATTTTCTTGATTCCGGAACTTGTCCAATTTTCTTTCTTACCCGATTAGCAATCTCATGCCCACTAATATCTATCCCTTCCAGATTTATCGGATAAATCCTGAGATTTCCGGCATGTGAACCAATCTCCTGGCCGCTAAACGAACTTCCAACAGATTTCATTACAAAATCAATAATATCTTCTTCCAGATTAAACTCTTTTGTTAGCTCTTTATTTACTTCCCAAACATCCAATTCAAATTTATCTAAATACGCTTTTGTTTGTTTTTCACCATCGCCCGGAGTAAAAGCTATATTGACTTCAAAATTATCAAAATCGACCATTGGGAAAAAAGTATTCTTAATATGACCACCGGCAACTAAACCAATCGTAATTAAAAACAATGCAACCGGAATCCCGATTACCGCATGTCGCCATCTTAACAACCAAATCAAAATATGATGGTAAATATCATCACGTAACCAAATAATAAATCGTTCGAAATATTTTTTTATACCTCTTTTTTTCTTTTCTAAACTTTTACGACTAAGTATCATATTACTACTTAGGTGAGCAGGTAAAACAAAAAATGCCTCAAATAAAGAAAAGAACAAACTTGCCACAACCACAATTGCCATATGATACATCATTTCCATTCGTGTTCCTGCCAGTAACAATAAAGGTATAAATGCAATAATAGTTGTAGTAACCGAAGTTAAAACAGCAGGCATAACTTCCATTGTTCCATCAACAGCTGCTTTCATAGGCGTTTTCCCTTTTTCGAAATGCAGGTATATGTTTTCAGCAATTACAATTCCATCATCCACCAAAATTCCAATAACTAATATCATCCCAAATAAGGATATCATATTTATGGTAATTCCGGCAAGATTTGCATAAATAAACATTGCCAGGAAACTAAACGGAATACCCCATGAAACCCATAAGGATAATCTCACACTTAGAAACATTGATAACACAAGAATTACTAACACCAAGCCGATCATGCCATTCTTTGTAAGTAAATCTAATCGGCTATCTAAAATCTCTAAAAAAGAGAATGCCATTTCTAATCTCACACCTTGATTTTCAGCATTAAATTCTTCTGCATATTTCCTGGCATATATTGTAATCTCTTCCAGATCTTCTTCGGGTAATTTATCAACACCGATAAATACAGCATTTCTATCATTAATCCATGATTTGTTTGATGTATCAGCAAACTTCTTTTTTACTTCGGCAATATCACGAATTCTTATAAAACCTCCCTCAGGCTGTCCGCGTACAATAATATTACCTATTTTAACAGGATCAGTACTTCTTGAGCGAAGGCGTATTAACAGCTCTTCTTCATCTGATTTTATTTGTCCACCGGAAATATCCTGATTATTTAATTGTATTGCTCTTATAATCTCACTTATAGTGATATTATAACGAAGTAATTCCTCCTCCTTTACTTCAACTGAAATTTCAGGTGGTGGAAATCCCGATACTGTTACCTGGCTTATAACTCCGGAGTTCATTAAATCTTCCTCTATTCGCTGACCATACTCTTTTAAGGTCATTAAATCAACATCAGATTCTCCGGCAGAAACTAATGTCATATACAATGCTCCTGCTCTTGATCTGCGTTTTGCAACAATTGGTCGTTCGGCAGCTGTTGGTAATGATGAAATTCCATCAACAGCAGTTTTCACCTCCATTAAAACTTCATCAATTTTATATTTTCCGGTTGTTTCAATAGTTACTCTGGCACTATTTTCAACCGAAGTCGAATTTATTTCTTTAATCCCCACAATACCTCTTATAGCTTCTTCTATACGAGAAGTCACTCCTTCTTCCATCTCAACAGGTGAAGCTCCCGGATAAAAAACAGATACGGTAATAATCCGACTTTCTGTTTCCGGGAAAAAAGCTTTTTTCATGGAAAATAAACTTGCTAATCCCGCAATTAAAACAAAAACTATTATAAGATTAGCATATATAGGATATTCAACAAAGCGTTCTATTAGTTTCCTCATCATTTTAATTTATTGAAGGTAAGTTCTAAAAATTCAAACTTCTTCGTTGCTTCAAAATTTTAAATCCATCATTTACAACAGTAAACTCAGGTTTTAAAATTTCTTGCGCCTCGAATTTCACTATTTTTATAGCTTCCCTTATATTTTTCAATATCAATCTTTTTTAGTTGGCTTTCCCTCTTTTTGTTGTCCTAGTATTTCAACTAAAG
>JAUVUS010000356.1 GCA_030600865.1 Bacteroidales bacterium
AGCTGATAAATTATATTCTAATCTTGATGGTAAAAAGGAAAGGAAATCTGAAACATTTGAATTGGTTCCATTTATCGAAATGACAGTGTCTTTGTAAATATCATTATTAATATAATCTGTTAATGTTGGATATGCATAACCAAATGTGTCGATTGTTGAATCTAAAATCATTTCTATAGAATCAACATCAGTTTTAAATCCGGTAAATCGGGAAATACTCACCGCTGCGGGAACGCCATAGGAGTTTTGAATGTTAAAATTTATTTGTGGATTTTCGAACCTAATATATCCTTCGAGTGTATTTTCAAAAAAACCAAGTTCTACTTCTCCTGTCTGGCTTAATAAATCGTAATCGCCAATATATCCAAAAATGGCCTCAAAATCTATATCCTCGATTGTAACAATTACTGAAATTCTTTCTCCGGGATTAAATCCAGCACCTGAATTAATAAGTTCAACATGAAAATCAACAGGCATATACTGAAACGTTGAATCGACAGTTACAGAATCGTTTAAATAAATTGTATATCCATCAAGAACAAAAGGTTCGTTATATGTAAAACTACCATCGTCAACATCAATAATAATGGTTTGGGTAAAAGGAACATTGTTTAACCTGATGTTTGGACAGGTAATAACAATTTGTCCTGTATGTAGAAATTCAGAAGTGATATCAAAAACCATACTTCCTTCATCCAATATCATACTATCGAGCTGTTCGTCATTTGAAAAAGCAAATGGGAAGTTTTTGGTGCGGTCCAGGATAATTGTTTCTCCAACACCCCAACCCGGAGGAATAGTAAAATCCGATTCAATAAAGAACTCAAGGAAATCTTGCGGAGGAATTTCCAGTAAATCATCTGCAATATACGAGAATAATGAATCTTCGTAAGTAATTAATAATAATCCATCTGCATCAGAGCTTATAACACTTGAACTGTCAAACTCACTAATTAAATCATCAAGCGTAAGAGAACCATAGGCCAAGGGCGCTAAGATTCCTGCTCTAATTTCAATTTCATCATCAAGTTTATTAAATTCATACTCGTCATGCATGCATTGATAAAATAAAAAAATGATAAATATTGGAAGTGTGATTTTTAAAATCCCGGCAAGTTTTAATTTATTCATAATCATGAAATTTAAAATAATAAACTAATTTACGGAATAATTATATAAAAAGTTATACTGAGTACCCACAATTAAATTAAACTGACTTCGTGAATCACCCAAAAACCCTATTGTAAACTGAGTATTTCCTTTTAAAGGGAAACCTTCGTAAATACTTCCGTTACTATTAAACAAAAATATTTCGTTAGTTGTTTTGGAAACAATTCCTAATTTTCGATCATCGTACGAAAAATAGTAATAAACAGGCGAAGATTCAATATTTTTATCGAATTTATAATCAAATATTTCTGAACCATCTTGTTTACATACATCTAATTTGTTTTTATCAAGAAAAATATAGTCTTTAAAACCATCAGCATTAATATCCTGGTAATCGAAATAATGATTTGATGAATATTTCCCGATTTGTTTTGATTTTACCGTTCCGTCTAAATATATCATTCTAACCAGACTTGATGTGTCTGTTGTTATAAACCGTGGATTGGTACTAGAGTTTCCCGGTTCCAGGATAAAATTATTATTTGCTGATTTTGAGAACTGATTTTTTATATGAATACGTTCTTCACCTCTTCGGTTTAAAATATACACTCTGTATTTATCAGCAAAAACAAGATAGTCATTTGCGTTAATTCTAAAATGTTGAACCGGAGTTGTAACATGTTTATCGGTTTGACCAAATTTCCATCCATTCACTAAATTTCCTTCGAGATTATATAAATAAACATTTTTGTTTTTGCATGGAATAAGAATTCTGTAATCCAAAGTTTTGTCATAATCAAACATTGCCAGGCCTGCAGTTGACGGCGATCTCAATTCAACTGGATATCGCTCTACATAATTACCATTTCTGTCGATTAAATGAATTTTATTTTCGGTGCTAAACAAAAACTGAAGCTTACCGTTTTTATAAAAATCAACCTGGTATATTTCACTATTTATTTTTTCGTTTAATTGTAATTTCCATAAAATTCTACCTACTTTATTAATCAGGTAAATCTTATTATTTAAATCCTGAACAAAAATTTCGTTTTCTTTCGTGTAATGATTTATTACTAATATTGGTTTGAAATCCATTGAAGCATCCAAATGGCTTTCCCAAACTGTAACAGCTTCATCTTTAAGCTCAGAAACATATTGTAAGTATAAGTTGTTGTAAATCATGCCATTATTTTGCTGAAGCTGAACGGCTAAAGCCTGAAATTTCCTAAAACTTTTAATATTTTGATTTAATCCTTTTTTAAGGTTTTGATTTAAAAATTCAGCAATATAGTTTGGCGAACGAAACATGTTAGTATAAAAATAGAAATTTGATTTTGAAGATAGATAATTTGTGAATTGCTCAAATTTCATATCATTATCCAATGTTTTATGTAATATGTTCGAATGGATAAATTTGGAAACGGATTTTTTGGAACTGCCGATAATAATGAAATTGTCGATAAATGTAGCATACTGATTTTTAAATTCGGGGAAAACATTTCCGAAAAATGTTCTGAATACATTATTAAATGGTAATGAATATACTTTGTATTTAGTTTCTTTATCAATTCTTATTTCATTTATAAAACGTGATTTGTTTATATTGTCTGTTTCAGCAATTTTAGAAATAATTTCATTTAGTTTGTTTTCGGCAATACTTTTACCTTTAGTTCGCATTATAATGTAAGTATTGTCCTCGAAATTATCGTTTGGTTCATCAGTAACCACAAGCCCAATTTCTTCGTCAAGATGCTCTTTAAAAAACTGTTCTAAATCAATGGCATACTTGTTTTTATACAGATCAACCTGTAATTGATATTTATTTATTTTTCCTTCTTTTTCAAGATGAGATTTGTAATTCTTTAAATACTGATCAATATCACTAATTCCTAATGACACAAAAAGGGCAGTGTTCGAAGGAAGAATACTGTTCATTTTATGGTCAACGGGTTCTTGTTTAAGAAAAATGTTGAGATAATTATTCAAAGAATCATTACTAAAAGTAAATCCGTTTAATAAAACAGCATCATCTTTTAACTTAATATCGAGCTCGGCCCAATTTCCTAAATTTGAAAAGTTCGAAATTAAACTTTTTTGCTTGTTGCTTAGGGCAAATGACACTATTTCGTTAAAGCGGGCAAGGTTTAAATATATATTTGCATCAACATTTCTTCCAGCAGTTTTTTGTACTTTAACAAATCCACGATCGTCAAATATCGATTTTTCAGCTTCTGATTGTCGTATTGAATTTTCCACTAAAATTGATGATGAACTATATATCAGGATTCCTTTATAAAACGAAAAATGTAATTTTTTATCTGCCGTTTTAACATTGTATATTTTTGTATTGTTATAATCGCGGGACGATACATTATTTTCAGAACTTAAAAGACTTGTAATCGATTGAAGAATAAATTTTTTATCACGAAAATTGTGCATTCTTACCAGGAATAGAAACTCAAGATTGGCTTTCCCAATTTTGTGAGCAGAAATTACAATTTGATTATCTGTTATTAAATCTTGAATAATTTGATTTTTACCGGGAAGATTTGCTATATATTCTAAATCAGAATCAAATTGTTTTATTGCAGGAAACTGAGCAAGC
>JAUVUS010000408.1 GCA_030600865.1 Bacteroidales bacterium
AAACTTAAAAAACTGGCTAATAAATATTTCGGACAAATTGAGCCTAATCTAAGAACAAATAAAAGAACTCAGATAGACAGTTATATAACTGAAACAAAAACCATTAAAAAGAATACGCACCAGACACATTGCATTATTGGTAATATAGCATATAATGCTCATGACAAAAAAAAGCTTGCCATGATTTTACTGGCCAATATGCTGGGCGGCCCGGGATTAAATTCGCGTTTAAGTCTTTTGCTTCGCGAGAAACATGGTTATGCTTATCATGTAGAATCAAATTACTCTGCATATTCCGATACCGGGATATTTTCTGTTTATTTTGGTGCTGACAAGGAAAATTTCAACAAGTGTATAAAATTGGTTAAAAAAGAATTTGAATCTTTACGGACTAAAAAGCTTGGAATAGTACAGCTAAAAAAAGCCAAACGTCAATTATTTGGACAAATTGCTATTAGCTCGGAAAATAGTGCCAGTTTAATGTTAGCTATTGGTAAAAGCTTTTTGCTTTTTAACAAGGTTGATGATTTAGAGAAAATAAAAACAAAAATTGAAGCTGTAACAGTTGACGATATTCAGGAAATTGCCAATGAGGTTCTGGATATTAATAAAATGTCGATGTTGGTTTATCAATAATTTTTTATAAAGTATGTCATTCCGGGCGAAGTCCCGGAATCTCTTTTTTTATAGATTCCTGCCTGCGCAGGAATGACAACAAACCAGTAGCAAAAATGTCAGATTCCGATTTCAATATCGAAGAATATATATTAAATCACACCGATGAGGAAGATCCAATATTAGCTGAATTAAACCGCGAAACAAATTTAAAAATTCTTCGTCCCAGAATGCTTTCTGGTCATTTGCAGGGAAAAATTCTTGAAATGATCAGCAAAATGATCAATCCTGAAAAAATTTTAGAACTAGGTACATATACAGGTTATTCAGCAATTTGCTTAGCTAAAGGATTAAAAAAGAATGGTATTCTTCATACTATTGAAATAAATGACGAATTAGAAGATATAATACAAAAGTATTTTACAAAAGCCCAAATTGAAAATAAGGTAAAACTTCATTTTGGTGATGCCCGAAAGATTATCCCTGAAATTAACGAACAATTCAATCTGGTTTTTATTGATGCCGACAAAAGAGAATATTTTGAATATTACAATATCGTTTTTGATTATATAAAGCCTGGCGGATTTATCCTTGCTGATAATGTACTATGGAACGGCAAAGTTATTGATCTGGGATCGCCCGATGACGAATACACAAAAGGCATTTTCGAATTCAACGAATTTATTAAAAATGATGATCGGATTGAAAAAGTTATTCTGCCTTTACGGGATGGCTTAATGCTGATTAGAAAAAAATAACGATATTCATTGTAGAGACACAATGCATTGTCTCTCTACAATTTCATTTTATCCTCGTCTACAACACTAAACCCAAACGATTTTATTACACGCATATCAGGAGGAATTGAAAATATCCAGTCGATTATCTTTTTATATTCAACATCATTAGTATACGGAATATCTTCTTTCATAAATACCATAACCATTCTGTGTATTTCAGATTTTTTATCGGTATATAATTCGTATACAGCAGTTTCTGATGGGAAAACATATTGTTTATTTGCCATTAATAAAAATGATGATTCTTCGCTATTAGGGAATAATTGAAAAGCTTCAGATTCCCCAAATATAAACATCTTCACATAAGCATTTTTGGAAGGTTTTACCTTAAAAATCAAACCCGTTTCATTTGGATAAAACATTCCTACTCCATCAATCCATACATCAAATCCAATGTCTTTTTTCGTTAAATACTTTACAACAGTACAATTAATTACAACTTTTACTTTTAAATGCCCGAAATCATCAAACGACTTTTTTGTATCAATAATTTCAACATCCTTAACTGATCCCCGGATATCCGAAAGAAAATCTGAAGTAAATAAATCTTCGTACTGACCATCCTCTTCTATTTGAAAATAATCGGTAAAAGATGCTATATTTTCTTCAATACCTGCTTGTTTTAAGGATGCTGTTTTTGCCTCATTAATAGCTCGTTGAGTTACCTGAGCGATTGACTCATTATCCGCACCAATAGCAACACCTTGCGCCTCAGTAATTTTAATTTCTTTAACTTTTTTCTGTGCATTTACATTAGAAACCAATATAAATAAGGATGAGAAAATAACGATTGGGAGAATAAATCTTTTCATAATTAGGGTTTTAAAATTCTCATTAAAATTATGAAATATTAATCAAAAATGTTGCCAAAAAATAAATCAAATGAAAATTTGTTTATATTGATTTCAATTTATTATTTTACTTGTTCTAAAATTTTAAAATATATTCATGCAAAAACTAGCGATAGGTATTGATATTGGCGGCACTAATGTTTCATACGGTGTTGTAACTCAAGATGGTGTTGTAAAATTAAAAGAATCGTTCCCCATAAAGGACCTTGAAGATGTTAATGATTTTGTTGATTATCTTTCAGAAAGAATAAATCACTCCCTGGCAGGATTAAGTACTGAATTTCAGCTTATAGGTGTAGGAATTGGTGCTCCGAATGGTAATTATTACAATGGAACTATTGAATATGCTCCAAATCTTAACTGGAAAGGTGTAATTCCTTTGGCAGATATAATTAGCAATAAAATCGGACTCCCGGTTTTATTAACTAATGATGCTAATGCTGCCGCTATGGGAGAAATGATTTACGGAAGCGCAAAACACCTTAAAGACTTTCTAATGATTACCTTAGGAACAGGACTTGGAAGTGGTTTTGTTGCAAATGGGAAAATGATCCTTGGTCATGATGGATTTGCCGGCGAACTTGGACATGCTATTTTTGACCCTAATGGTCGCCTGTGTAACTGTGGTCGCAAGGGTTGTTTGGAAACATATGCATCGGCATCCGGAATTGTTCGAACAGTAAAAGAACTACTTTCAGAATCGGAAGAACCAAGTATACTAAGCAAAGTTTCGTTAGATGAAATCTCAAGTGAAATGATCTATAAAGCAGC
>JAUVUS010000409.1 GCA_030600865.1 Bacteroidales bacterium
GAAAGAGAAGAAAAACCTTTTTTATCAAATCTTGAACAACTGCTAAATGAAGAATTAGGAATACAAAATCAGAATTTCGATGAAGATGAATCAGATATTGTTTTAGAAGAAAAGCCTGATGTATACGAAAAAGAGGAAATATTAGATTCTGTTCCGCCTGAAATGCTTGATGATAAAAAAGATATTCCTTACAGTATTGAATATGAGGATACAAGCGACAGATTTTCAAATTCAATTAAAAATACTGATATTACAAAAGAAGAGGAAGATCCGGTAATTGAAGATTTTAATCTGCGTGATGCAGTAATTTATTCTGAAATTATTAATCGAAAGGAATTTTAGTACTTATTTCTTAGTAAACAGCCAGTTAGAAAAGAACAAAAGATATATATTATGTGTTTGTAATTTTTTTTATTTAAATTTGCAAACACAAGAAGAGTTCCGAACAAGTTTGGAATTCTTCTTTATTTATTGATAGATGCTTAAAGCATAAAATTTAAAAAGTTAATACAATGACAAAAGTTTCTTACGTTACAGAAGAAGGGTTAGAAAAGCTAAAGAAGGAATTAGAACAATTAGAGACTGTTGAAAGACCAAGTATCTCCCAGCAAATTGCAGAGGCACGAGATAAGGGTGATTTATCTGAAAATGCTGAATACGATGCCGCAAAAGAAGCACAGGGAATGTTGGAGATGAAGATTAGTAAATTAAAAGACGCAATAGCAAATTTAAGAATTTTAGATCAATCTAAATTAGATACATCAACGGTTCAGATTTTAAATAAGGTTAAAATCAAAAATAAAAAGAATGGTGCTATAATGGAGTATACCATTGTTTCAGATAGTGAGGCAAATTTGAAAGAAGGAAAAATGTCTATAAATACTCCTATTGCGAAAGGATTGTTAGGCAAGAAGGTTGGTGATGTAGCTGAAGTACAGGTGCCTTCAGGAAAAATAGAGTTTGAAATTATTGAGATTTCATTATAAGCAACATAAGCTATGGCTTCAATATTTACAAAAATTGTTAATGGAGAAATCCCTTCGTATAAAATTGCTGAGGATGAAGACTATTACGCTTTTTTAGATATCTTTCCTTTAGCAAAAGGACATACCCTGGTTATTCCAAAAGAAGAAGTTGATTATTTGTTCGATTTAGATGATGAAACATTAGAAGGTTTAACAGTCTTTTCTAAACGAGTGGCAAAAGCTATTGATAAATCAATTGAATGTAAACGTGTTGGAGTTGTTGTCTTAGGGCTTGAAGTCCCTCATGCTCATATTCATTTAATTCCTTTAAATACCGAAGCTGATGCTTGTTTTTCTAACCCAAAATTAAAATTAACTCAAGAAGAATTTGAGGCAATTGCTGAAAAAATAAGATCGGCATTTGAATAATATAATTGTCTACGAATTTCAAACAACCTCTAATTAAATACACGTCATTCCTGCGAATGCAGGAATCTAGTGTTTTTAATTTAGATTCCGGGTCAAGCCCGGAATGACAGGGGATGATTATTTGTTTATAGTTATAATAACGGATATTCATTTATAATAATAGATTCAAATATAAAACATCCGAAGTTTTTAAAACTTCGGATGTTTTTGTTTATGACTAAAGTTAAAATTTGTTAAATAAATCACTCTAAAAGATTATTAATACAATATACTCGTTAGTAATTTGTAAAGAGACAATAATTTTCGTTAAAAAAAGTTAAACGAACCAACTACTCAGGTTTGATTTCGTAAACTATATTAAAAGCCGGCCTTTTAGCGAGAATTTGTGGGGAGAAAATGTTTAACCTTAAAACCCCAATGCCATGAAAACAAAAAAATCGAAAAAAGCAAATTTGGAGAATTTTAGAACTATATTCTTTCAAATTGGACTAATCCTTGCCCTCTTAGCAATCCTGGTAGCTTTTGAATGGAAATCAGAAGTTGAGTTGAAACGAATTGTGTTAACAACTCCAGGTGTTGAAACCATTGAACTTGATATGCCTATAACTAAACCAGAAGCTGAAATTGAAAAGGTAGAGCCTCCATCATTTGAACTAAAAATTGTAGATGATTTTAACGAGGATGTTATTGATGATCTTTCTCATTTAATCTCAGAAATTGATGAATTTGAGGAAATTAAAATAATAGAATTTAAGAAAGACGACGAAGTAGTAATAGAGGATTTTATTAAAATAGAGATTAAACCTACTTTTAAAGGCAAAGACGCTAAATATTTTAGAAATTATATTGCAAGTAATCTTAAATTCCCAATTTCGGCCATTGAAAGTGGTGTTACAGGAAAGGTAAAAGCTTCTTTTATAATTGATACAGATGGATCTGTATCTGACATAGTTATTACAAGGGGAGTTCATCCGGTAATTGACAAAGCTGTAATTGAAGCAATAAAGAGTTCTCCAAAGTGGGAACCTGGAATACAAGAAGGAAGATATGTTAAAGTAAGATTTAGTATTGCAATTGCCTTTGATCTTATTTAAATAATAAAAGATTGAGTTAGTAAAGCTGGTCCCGATAATTATCAGAACCAGCTCTTTTTGTTTTTATAAAATCCATTATTAGCTAATTACAAATTTATTACCTTTGCATCCACAATTTAAATCATCAATTGAAAATAAAAAGGATGCCCAAACATATTGATACAACTCCAAAGCCTGAGAATGCGGTGTTGGTTGGAGTAATAAATCAAGAACAAGATTCAAAACAAGTACAAGAATACCTCGAGGAATTGGCTTTTCTTACTGAAACTGCTGGAGCTATTCCTGTAAAACAATTTACACAGAAGGTAAATGTTCCAAATACACGAACATTTATAGGGGAAGGGAAACTAGCTGAAATAGAGTATTACGTTAAGGATAATGATATTGATATGGTTATTTTCGATGATGATCTTTCACCAACTCAGCTTCGAAATATTGAAAAGGTTCTTCAATGTAAACTGTTAGATCGTACAAATTTAATACTGGATATATTTGCAAAAAGAGCACAAACAGCACATGCAAAAACACAAGTTGAACTTGCACAATA
>JAUVUS010000404.1 GCA_030600865.1 Bacteroidales bacterium
GGCTTAGCAATAAAGTCGGTACACCCTGCTTTCTTAGCTTTTTGTTGATCGGCAGGCATTGCATAAGCTGTAAATGCAATTATTGGAATTTTTTTATTGAATTTGCGGATTTCACGGGTTGCATCTAAACCATTAAGCTTAGGCATTTTAATATCTAATAATATCAGGTCAATTTCCTTTAGCTCTTTGCATTTATTAATTGCATCTTTCCCGTTTTGAACATGAATAATATTTACATTGGTTTTTTGTAGAACCAGTTTAATCATCTCAATATTACTTTTTTCATCTTCAGCAATTAAAATAGTTTTATTTTCCCAATTATAATTTTTATTTTCCGGCTCAATCTGTTTATATTTTTTGTTTGTTTTTATATAAGGGAGAGTAAAATAAAAAGTAGATCCTATTCCGGATTCAGATGCAATCCAGATTTCGCCACCCAACTCATTAATTAGGTTTTTAGATATTGCTAACCCCAATCCGGCTCCACGGTATAATTTGTTATTTGCTTCTGAATCTACCTTTCTGAACTGTTCAAAAATTTCTTTTTGTTCTTTTTTATTCAAACCAATTCCTGTGTCCTTAACAAAAAACCTGATATAGTTTTCAAATCCTTTAGGCGAAATATGATATCCAAATTTAATATATCCCTGATCGGTAAATTTAATAGCATTACCTATTAAATTATTCATTACCTGCTTGAATCGATAAGGATCAGTAAATATTGATAAGTTTTCGTCGTTATTTTCCATTTCAACAATCAGATCGACATTTTTAATTTGTTTTAAATCAGTTTCGCTAAACGATTCATAAAGTTCAATAATAGTTTGGTTAATAAAACAATCTTGTTTAAAAATACGCAATTGCCCGGCTTCGATTCTGGCAATATCAATTATATCATCAATTAAATGTAATAATGAATTACAATTACTATTCAAGTGAGAAACCAATTCTTTTCGTTGATTTTGATCTGTCTCTGGATCCGAGATTAGTTCAGAGAACCCAATGATTGCATTCATCGGTGTTCGAATTTCATGAGACATGTTTGCCAGAAACGAGGATTTCAAACGATCGGATTCTTCTGCTTTTACTTTTGCTATTTTTAATTGCGCCGTTCTTTCTTCTACAATCTTTTCAAGGTGCGTTTGGTGATTTTCAAGTTCAATATTTTGCAGTTGTATTTGTCTCTTTTGTTCGTTAGCAAAATCTCTTTGAGCTTCGATTTCTTCTTTTTGTTTTACAATTTCTTCTTCGGCTTCTTTTATTTTGGTAATATCTGAATCAATTGCTACTAGCTTGTAAATTTCTCCTTCTTCATCCAAAATAGGAGTTACGGTAGTATGCATCCAAATTGATTTATTCGATTTGTTATTTCCCCTAGTATTATAACTGATAGATTTCTTTGTTTTGATTATCTCATTAATTGTTTCTTCGATTTGGGGATATGAACTTGCTGATATTAGAGTTAATCCTTTCTCTTCAATAAATTCTGGCAAGGAATAACCATACATTCTGCTAAATCCTTCATTAACCCATTCAATTTCTCCATTTGCATCTGCTATTACAATGGAGTTATCTGTTTTTTGAGTTGAAATAAATAGTTTCTCTAATTCCTTATTTTTAATCTCAAGTTGTCTGGCCTGTTCTTGTATTTCTCTTTTTTGTTGATTTATTTTTACGTTTTTTTCTTCTAAATCTCTGTTTATTAGTTTTAAATGTTCGGTTTGAACAGCGATTTCTTCTAATTGTTGTTCTGTTTCGTCTGTTCTGTCAATAAGCCTTTTTTCCATCTGCGAATAAAAAATAACATTCTTTAATGAAATGGAAATTTGACCCATTAAAATCTCAATTATTTCGAGTTTTAAAGGAGAAAATGCGTCTTCAATAACATTATTTTCTAAGTATAATATTCCCAAAAGTTTTTTTCGGTAAATAACTGGATAACACAATAAGGATTTTACATTATTGTGTTTAATATAATTAGTATAAGCTACTGATTCTTTGCTTAGGGCATTATTAAAAACAATAAAAGTATTAGATTTTATTACTGATTCAATTATATCATGGGAAAGATCTTTTGAATTTTCATAAGGCATAGAATCGACTATAATAGGCTCATGAATAATTTCATTCTTAATCGCTCTTATTTTTAGAGAGTTATCTTCATAAAGCAATAATATTGCTTTTGTTGCAGTTAATAATTTTGTAGAAAGATTTAGAATTTTTGCAAAAAGATTTTCTTTAAATATTTCAGCAGATAGTTCTTGTGTAGCCTTTAATAATAATTTGACATCAAATTTTTCGGATTGTAATTTTGTATTTGAATTTTTTGTTTGGTTTTCCATTGAATATAAAAGAAAAAATCTTAAAAAACATTACAATGTAAAAATGCAAATTGAACATTGCTAAAATTTTAAGACATATTTATTAACAATTGCTTAACTTATTAAAAAATTGCATGTTTAATTTGATTCCCTTACAACAATTTAAGTTTTCGTTCGTATTATTGTTGAAAATTTAAGATGTGAATGAAACCATATTGGATTAATATATTGATAATTTTTGTATTTCTCACGAATTATAGCTCAGGGCAAAATAATTCCGATAAAGATACTTTAATTATTGCCAGAACTGTAATTGTTGATGGTGATACTATTCCCAATGTAAGCATTGAAGAAGTGGTTATTTTTCCACGTTTGATTTTTAAGAATAGATATAGGGCCAGACGATACAGGAAGTTAATAAGGGATGTGAAAAGGGCATATCCCTATGCAATATATGCCAAAAACAAGCTTGATCAAATGGAACATGAGTTTCAAAACCTTACTACGGAAAAAGAGAGAAAAAAGTATGTTAAGACTATTGAAAAGCAATTGATGGACGAGTTTGGAAAAGAACTAAAGAAACTTACTATTACACAAGGAAGAATTTTGCTTAAACTTATCGACAGAGAAACAGGAAATACTTCCTATGCATTATTAAAAGATTTACGAGGGACAGTTTCAGCTGTATTTTGGCAAACCATAGCTCGTCTTTTTGGATCTGATTTAAAATCGCAGTACGATCCTAAAGGTGATGATTTTCTTGTTGAACGTGTTGTA
>JAUVUS010000400.1 GCA_030600865.1 Bacteroidales bacterium
CCAATTAAAGAATTTTCAGCAGCTTTACCTGATGAAACTATACTAATATTTTTCTTATCTTTTTCATCGTCAGCATACATCTCGGTAAGTTGTTCTGCTAACATATGACTATCAACATTTTCTTCGGGGGCTTCGAAAATCTCGATTTTTCCGTTTACACCATCGATAAAGATAATTACATCATTTTCGGCTTTTCCTTGTAATTCAAGAGCATCGAAACCCGAAAATTTTAAAAATGGTCCGAAATAACCTCCAACATTACTATCCATAACGAAGTCGGTAGGAGAAATAGAAACTATAAGTGATTTTCCAGCTCCCGAATATTGAGTAATACCGCTAACAGGTCCTGGAGTAATAATAATTTCATTTTCGGGATCATTCCATTTTGTATCAGGTTTTGTAGCGTCCCATAACATTTTTAGACCATAACCTTTTCCTCCAATAAATTTCTCTTTAATTAAAGGCGTAACAGCTTTTTCTTCAATCACATTATCAGACAAGTTAATGTACAAGGTTTTATCTGTAGTACCTCTGTCTAATGGAGTAATATCATATTTATACTCCTTAAGCAATTTATGCTTCTTTTTCATTTCGTTAATATCCATATCTATTTCTATTTTAAATATATTTCTAAGTTTAGCTTTTCAAAAGTATAAAATTATGGTAATTTGTAAAAGTATAAAATGACTTATATCAATATGTTATATTGTGCATATCGGATTCTAAATCTCAATAGTTTCAAAGTGTAATGAATATGAGCATTTTAACATTTTTGATTCTTTTAATGAAATGAAATAATAAATTGTAAATTTGTTACATAACATAAATTTCAAGTAATTAGAAATGCAAGAACCTTTAGAATACTTTTTCGAAAAATCTGGTATTGACATACAGAATATAAAACATATTGTTTGTGGAGAAAAATATGTGGCAGTGGTTTTGAAGAATGGCAATCTTGGAGTTTGTGCCACACTTGATAATTATGTTAATATCAATGTTAAGGATTTAAGATTTCCTGACTTAAATAATATTCAGCATAGGATTGTTCTAAATGCTTATTTTAATGCTGCATATAACTACGACAATCAGTATGATACAACTATAGATGTTTTTGACAAAATAGATTTTAAAAAATACAGTAAAATTGTAATGATTGGGTTTTTTCGTTCGTTAGTTGAAAAATTTGAAAATGAAAAGATAAATTTAAAGATATTCGATAAGGCTGTTGAAGATGATAAACTAACTAATATGACGGAACAGTTAGCTGAAGTAGCTAAGACCGATGCATTAATTCTATCATCAACATCGGTTTTTAATAATACTTTTTTAGATATAGTTAATGCAACTAATGATAATTGCGATATTTACACTCTTGGCCCATCAACCATTCTGAATAGCGAAATGTTTAAATATCGTAATATTAAATTACTTTTTGGTTCTGTTTTTGAATCTAATGATGTAAATACATTGAAAATTATTCAAAATGGTGGCGGTACAAAACAATTTTTGCCATTTATGAATAAGGTATTTTTAAAACCAGAATAAAAAATTGAATAATGAACAAAGAACACCGATTAACGAATGAAGAAGTTAATTTTAAAACTTCAGAAATCATTATTCCTTGTTCGATACCTGCTTGCAGCAGGCAAGTTCGATATTCAAAAGGATATTTACTTTTAAATAAAATAAATAGTCAATTTAAGATTATGACTTTCGAAGAAATTAAATCAAAACTTAAAAATCACACCATTGGAATAGCCGGTGTTGGCGGATTAGGATCTAATTGTGCAGTAGCATTAGCCAGAGTTGGTATTGGTAAACTAATCATTTCTGATTTTGATGTAGTTAATAAATCAAATCTAAATCGACAATACTTTTTTAGAGATCAGATAGGACAAAAAAAAGTAATAGCTTTAAAAGAAAATATAAAAAGGATAAATCCTGAAGTTGAAATTATTACAAATGATATTAAACTAAACGAAAAAAATATTGTTGAAATTTATACAGATTGTGATGTTATTGTTGAAGCTTTCGATTTGGCTGAAATGAAAAAAATGCTTATTGAAACTTGTTTGTCAGAATTACCTGAGAAACCAGTCATTATTGGTTCAGGAATAGCTGGCTGGGGAAACAGCAACGATATAAAATTCAGGCAAAATGAAAATTTATATATTTGTGGCGATGAAAAATCAGAAATTGCTGTTGATAATCCTCCATTAGCACCCAGAGTAGGGATCGTAGCAAATATGCAAGCAAATACTGTTTTAGAAATTTTGTTAGGTAAATAATAATGAGAATCATATTAAATAACAGACCTGAGTCTTTTGATAAAGAGAAAATAAGCATTTCTGAATTGCTTAAAATAAAGAACTACACTTTTAAAATGCTGGTTATTAAAGTCAATAGCAAATTGGTTAAAAAAGATGCTTACGATATTGTTGAAATCAAAGAGGGAGATAATGTTACTGTACTTCATCTGGTAAGTGGAGGATAAACTTTAGTTCCGAGTTATTAGTTCCAAGTTTTGAGTTAAACTTTTTTGAACTTTAAACCAGGAACTTTGAACTCATAATTTGTTAATACTTTAGTTTCATTTTTCTTGAAAAGGTTCGCTATTTCTCTTATAATTGCATAAATAACTAATTCATGAGTACTGCCTTAAAAATATGGAAGAAAATACTCCCTTTTGCTAAGAATAAATTTATTCTTACAATACTCATTTTTATTATCTGGCTTTTATTTTTTGATCGTAATAATCTTATTGACAGGGCAAAAGAGTTAAGACATCTACGTCAGTTAGAAAATGATAAGAAATACTATATCGAGAGAATTGATAAAGACTCTAAACGTTTAGAGCAATTAAGAACAAACAATAAAAATCTAGAGAAATTTGCCCGCGAACAATATCTTATGAAGAAAGAAAATGAAGATATTTTTGTTATTGTTGAAGAAAACTAGGACTGTCTTTCCAGCCTCCTGAATATTTCCAAATAATTTTTATATGTTTTCTCATTAGTATCTTTAACTACCAACAATGCCATAAGTTTTCCCGCTTCGTTTAATAAAGGCTGTTTTTTATAGTATTCTTCATGTGCAAAATTTAGAAATTTCAATACACGAAAAGCATTAAACCAATCAAAGAA
>JAUVUS010000035.1 GCA_030600865.1 Bacteroidales bacterium
ATGATTATAGCAATGCCTATAATGCAATGTTTAAAGCATTATTTCCAAATCATCCTTATGGAGTTAAAGTAATTGGGCTTGGTGAACATATAAAAAATCCTTCAATGGTTAACATTCAGAATTTTAAAGAGACTTATTATGTAGCAAATAATATGGCCATTTGTTTAATGGGTGATCTTAATTTTGAAGAAACCATAAAAATGATTAACGATGAATGGGGTGGTTTCCCAACAAACCCCGATTTACCTGAATTCACTTTTGAACCTGAAAAAGAAATTGATGAAGTTGCAGAGAAAGATGTATTTGGCCCTGATAAAGAGTTTATAAATATTGCATACAGATCAAAAAATAATAAATCGAAAGATGCAATTTATTTGCGTTTAATTGATATGATTTTAAATAACTCGGAAGCAGGCTTAATTGACTTGGATTTAGTAAAAAGTCAGAAAGTTCTAAAAGCAGGAAGTGGTTTTAATGCAATGAATGATTACGGAATTTTTTCATTAAATGGTTATGCACGACAAGGGCAAACACTTGAAGAAGTTAAAGAGTTATTATTAGCTGAAATTGAAAAAATTAAAAACGGGGAGTTTGAAGATTGGTTAATTGAAGCTGTTATAAATAACCTGAAATTAAATGAATTAAAACAAAATGAGTCAAATTGGGGCGTATTTACTTTTATGAATGCGTTTATCGCTCAAAAAGACTGGTTAGATGTAGTTAAGGAAATTGATGACTTAGAGAAAATTACAAAAGAAGAATTGGTTCAGTTTGCTAATGAATTTTTCAAAGATAATTATGTAGTTATTTATAAAAGAAATGGTGAAAATAAAGATAAGATGATGGTTGAAAAGCCACCTATTTCACCTTTTGATGTAAACAGAAATAAAGAATCTGAGTTTTTAGCTGCCTTAAAAGCTACAGAAATTGAAGATTTAAAACCTGTTTTCCTGGATTTTGAAAAAGATATTCAAAAAGAAAACCTGGCTGAAGGAGTTGAATACTTTTATACTCATAATCCAAAAAATGATTATTCAAGTATTTACTATATAATTGATATGGGTAAAAATCATAGCAAGACATTACCTCTTGCTGTTGATTATTTAAAATATATTGGTACCGAAAAGTATTCTCTTGATGAGTTAAGTAAGGAATTTTATAAAATAGGTATAAGGTTTAGAGTATTTTCAAGTGACGAAAGATGCTATATTACCATAAATGGCTTAGATGAAAATATGGATAAGGGTATTGAACTTTTAGAACATGTTTTAGCAGAACCAAAAGCTGATAAGGAATCATATAATAAATTTGTTGATGGAATTCTGAAAAAAAGAGCTGATGCAAAATTGGACAAACGAAATATCCTTTGGAGTGGAATGTACAATTATGCTAAGTATGGAGAAGAGTCGCCATATACCAATATTTTACCTGAGGATAAATTAAAAAATTTGGATCCTGAACAACTTACAGGGGAAATTAAAAATATTACAAATTATAAGCACAAGGTTGTATATTATGGTCCTCGTAAGACAGAAGAACTTAAGGTTGTTTTATTAGCGCATCACGATGTAAAAAAAGAATTTAATGACATAAAAGAACCAAAGAAGTTTCCGGAATTAGATGTTAATGATACTAAAGTATTTTTCTGCGATTATGATATGATTCAGGCACAAATTGTATTGTTATCAAAAGATTCTAAGTTTGATGCTGCTAAACTTCCTGAAATTAAAATGTTTAACGAATATTTTGGTGGTTCAATGTCATCTATTGTTTTCCAGGAAATGCGCGAAGCTCGTGGATTGGCATATTCAGCATTTGCAAGTTATTCAACTCCACGAAAGTTTGATAAATCAAATTATGTGTTTGGATTTATTGGCACTCAGCCTGATAAAATAAAAGCAGCTTTAGATAAATTCAATGAATTATTGAATAACATGCCGGAGTCGGAAAAATCATTTGATGCATCTAAAAAGGCTATTATTAAACAGTTAAATACTCAACGTATTATAAAAGATGATATTTTCTGGACATATATACGTAATCAGGATCTGGGAATAGATTATGATTATAGAAAAGATGTTTATAATAAGGTTGAAGATTTCACATTGCCGGAATTAAAGCAATTCTTTGACGAAACAATTAAGGGCAATAAGTACAATATCCTGGTACTTGGGAATAAGAATTTAATTGATTTTAAAATGTTATCTAAATATGGTAAGATTCAGGAATTAACACTTGAAGAAGTATTTAATTATTAAAATCAAATTTTTGATATATAAAACCGCCTTTATGGCGGTTTTTTTGTATATTTAACTGTCAAATAATTATATTACAATTATGAGTTACTATCAAAAAGCAAAAGCATTATTTAAAATGATCGAAGAAGGTAAGCTTTTAGATGCTTTAGATAAATATTATCACGAAAATGTAATTATAATTGCCGATGATGGAAAAGAACGAAAAGGTATTGAAGAAGCCCGGGATTATGATAAGAAATTCTTAAAAGAAATACAGGAAGTAATGGGTGGGGGAGTAAAAACTATTACATCTGATGAAAATAGGGCTATTACAATGGTTGAATTTTGGATAAATATAAAATTTAAGAATGGCAATAATAAAAAACTTGAAGAAGTAGCGGTTCAATATTGGGAAGGAGATTATATTATAAAAGAGAATTATTATTCGAAAAAATAAAATTATCATAAAATTTCATTGGGAATTTACTTTAGAGAAATACAGACCTACCTTTTTGAATACGATAAATTATAAAAAAAACCGGCAGTTTATGCCGGTTTAAATTTTTGAAGATATGATAAATCTTACCAAATAGATGCTCTTTCTTCCTCAGAAATGTACAAAGCATCGCCTTCTTCGACACCAAAAGCGGCATGGAATTCTGACATATTAGCAACAGGTCCATTTACACGGTTTATTCCTAACGAATGAACATCTTCTTTTGTACGGCGAATAATTTCCTTATCACGAGTATTCTGTGCCCAAACTCTTGCCCAACTTAAGAAAAAACGTTGATCAGGAGTATATCCTTCAATTAATTCAACTTGCGGATTTTCTTTTTGTGCATTTTGGAATGCAGTATAAGAAATGTTCAATCCACCTAAATCAGCAATATTTTCACCAAGAGATAATTCCCCGTTAGCATGTATGGTATCTATAACAATAATAGCATCAAATTGATCAACCAATACTTGAGTTCTGGAATTAAAAAGTTCTGAATCGTCATCAGTCCACCAGTTTGTTAAATTACCTTCTTTATCGTATAATCTTCCTTTATCATCGAAACCATGCGACATTTCGTGGCCAATAACTGCACCAATAGCGCCATAATTAATTGCATCGTCGCCATCTAAATAGAAAAATGGTGGTTGTAAAATTCCTGCAGGGAAACAAATTTCATTCATTGCAGGAGAGTAATAAGCATTTACCGTTTGTGGTGTCATAAACCACTCATCTTTATTTACTGGTTTGCCTATTTTACTTAAGTAATACTCTGTGTTAAATCTTCTTGCATTAAGTACGTTAATTACATATGCATCACAGCCAATTTCTAATGATGAAAAATCTCTCCATTCGTTTGGATATCCGATTTTTACTCTCACGGCAGCTAATTTTTCTTCAGCCTTTATTTTTGTTTCATCACTCATCCATTCCAGCTTTTCAATTCTTTGACCAAGAGCAGTTCTTAAGTTTTCAACTAATATGACCATTCTTTCTTTTGCTTGAGCAGGGAAATATTTCTCGGTAAATTTTTCACCAACAGCCATGCCTAATGCTCTATTGGTTGCTCCCAAAACTCTTCTCCAGCGTTCACGCATTTGTTTGCTACCTTGCATTGTTTTTCCGTAGAAATCAAAATCCCGGTTTTCAAAATCGGAGCTTAAATAATTTGCAGTAGAATTTAATAAGTTCCATTTAAAATAGATTTTCCAATCATTTACCGGTATTTCGGTAATCATTTTATTTAATTCATCGAAGAAAACAGGTTGATTTACATCAATTTCTTCAGGATTTTCTATTCCTAAGCCCGAAAAGTAAACATCCCAATCGAAGTTATTATATCGGGATTTGATCTCATCAAAATTCATTTTATTGTAAGTAGCAATAGGATCTCTACGTTCTAACCTTGACATAGATGCTTTTGCCAGCTTTGTTTCAATATTTAAAATGATTTGTGCATCATTTGCTGAAGCAGATTCGTCGATACCTGCTAACTGAAACATTTTTTCTAAGTGGTTTATATAAGCATTGCGGATTTCTTTTGTTCTGTCATCATCATTCAAATAATAATCGCGATCGTTCATTCCTAATCCACCTTGACTAAGTGATCCAATCATCATTTCACTATTTTTAGCATCAGGGCTGCCACCAAATCGAAACATGGAACCAATACCATATAAATGAAAATGTGATACTTGATTTATTATTCCGTTAATATCTGATAACGAATTTAAAGCTTTAAATTCTTTTTTTAACGGTGTGGCACCTTGCTCATTAATTTTAGCTGTATCCATACCAACAGAGTAGAAATCACTGATTTTTTGTTCAATGCTTCCTTGTTCAAATGATTGTTTTGCTAAATCTTCAACAAGTGTTTGAACTTTCATGCTGGTTTCTTTTGCCAGTTGGTCAAAAGAACCGTAACGACTTTCATCATCAGGAAGAGGGTTATTTTTCATCCAACCATTATTTGCATAATGATAAAAATCCTGAGCAGAATCTACTAAAGTATCAATTGAACTTACATCTAATGTAATTTTTTTATCAACTTTTTGTTGATTACAAGCAGTTGTTAATGTCATACCAATAATTGCTATTAAAGCAAATTTTAATGTTAATACAAATTTCATTTTATAATAGATTTAATTAATAAATTTTATTTTGAGTGGCGAATATAAAAAAAGCTACTCAATTATATTGATTGAGACAGCTTTAATTATAAAAAGTTTAATGCTTATCGATAAAATTATTCGAATTTTTTAAATACTTCTTTAATCTTATTCATGGCATCGCGTAATTGCTCTTCAGTAATTACCAATGGAGGAGCAAAACGAATAATATTACCATGAGTTGGTTTAGCTAAAACTCCATTTTCGGCCATAGCGACACAAACATCCCATGCAGTTTTACCTTCTTTATTTTTAATAACAACTGCATTTAACAAACCTTTACCACGAACTAATTCAATCATATCAGAATCGATGTTGTTGAATTCATCACGGAATATCTTTCCTAAACGTTCAGCATTTTCTTCTAATTTTTCTTCTTTAATTACATCTAAAGCGGCCATAGCAACTTTACTGGCAATTGGATTACCACCGAAAGTAGAACCATGTTCACCCGGCTTAATAGTAAGCATAATATCGTCATTCGCTAAAACAACAGACACAGGGAATACTCCACCTGAAATAGCTTTACCTAATATTAAAATGTCTGGTTTAACTCCTTCGTGATCGCAGGCTAACATTTTACCCGTACGTGCAATACCTGTTTGTACCTCATCTGCAATAAAAAGAACATTGTGCTTTTTACACAGATCAAATGATTTTTTTAAATAACCATCTTCCGGAACATAAACACCAGCTTCTCCCTGAATAGGTTCAACAAGAAAAGCAGCAACGTTTGGATCTTGTAATTCTTTTTCTAATGCTTCAATATCATTGTAAGGAATTTTTACAAAACCTGGTGTATATGGTCCATAATCACTATATGCATCAGGATCTGTTGACATTGAAATAATGGTAATGGTTCTGCCATGAAAGTTCTCATTACAAACAACTATTTTTGCCTGATTTTGAGAAATCCCTTTCACTTTATAACCCCATTTACGAGCAAGTTTGATAGCAGTTTCGTCTGCTTCAGCACCAGTATTCATTGGTAATACCTTATCAAAACCAAAATATTTAGTTATATATTCTTCATATTCACCTAAAACACTGTTATAAAAAGCCCTGGAAGTTAAAGTAAGTTTTTTAGCCTGTTCGGTCATTGCGTTTACAATTTTTGGATGGCAGTGACCCTGGTTAACTGCAGAATATGCAGACAAAAAATCATAATATTGCTTTCTATCTGTGTCCCAAACATGAACGCCTTCTCCTTTTTCTAATACAACAGGTAGTGGATGATAATTATGAGCTCCATATTTATCTTCTCTGTTGATGTAATCCTGACTTGTCATTTTTGTCATAATATTGATTTTTAATGTGTTATATATTTATAATTCTTTTTTCCTTCAGCCTACAATTCTAAGAAATCCTTTCCTGATTATCAAACCTTAATTGAAAATTTTATGTAAATACTTGATATTATATAACATATTTTATTTGCGAAGAGTGATTAGACTTTTAAATGTTGAACACTTTTGTTAACTTGGTGTTTGTATTATAAAATTAAAAATGAACACAAATGATAAATATACATCAAGTAATTCGTGATAGGTATAGTTCAGTAATTTTTTCGCCGAAACAAATAGAAGATGAAAAACTGGTTTCATTATTTGAGGCTGCACGTTGGGCGCCATCAGCTTTTAATGAGCAACCCTGGAGATTTGTAGTAGGAGTGAAGAACAAAGATGAAAACTATCAAAAGCTTTTTGATTGTCTGGTTGAAGCAAATCAGTATTGGGCTAAATATGCTCCGATTTTGGTTTTAAGTGTAGCTTTAAAAAACTCTACAGTAACCGGAAAACCCAATCATTTTGCACAGTATGACACAGGAATGGCTGTCGGTAATTTATTGGCACAAGCTACATCCATGGGTTTATTTGTACATCAGATGGGTGGATTTAGCAAAGACAAAACCAGAGAGTTTTTTGAACTTGGCGAAGAATACGAGCCTATAGCTATTATGGCAATTGGTTATAAAGGTGATATTGAATTATTTCCGGATGATTTGCAAGAACGAGAATCTAAAAAACGATTTAGAAAACCTATGAATGAAATATTGCTTTAAAACTGGTTTGTAATTTAATAATTGAGTTCAGTATTTATTTTTTATGATGGAAGGATGGATTTATGGAATACTGGAACTAAGCGAAGCAATCTTATGTTAGTAATGATGAGTGTTGTGTTTTATTAGGTTAGTTATTCTTGGGTTCAAAGTTTTTTATTAAAATCTGGTTTTTCATATTTCCATTATTCCAATATTCCACTCATCAATAAATTACTAAAACTTTCAAATTTTAAATTCATTAATCTAAATTTTGTCAGGATAAAATGAAAGTTTTCAGTTGTTTAGTAACTAAAAAACTCTAATTTTGTGGAAAATTAACCAGAATTTAAAATTTATTATTATTTAAAGTGTTATGATTCAGAGAATTCAATCGATATATTTATTAGTTGCTACGTTTTTATTAGGATCAATTTTTTTTCACCCTATTGCAGAACTTCTTGGAGCTGATGGGCAGTTATTTATATTTAGGTTTAATGGACTTACGATTGAAAATGAGGATGGATTATACTTATTAACTATTCCACGAATTATTTTATTGGTAATTATAGTTTTAATATCATTTATAAGTGTTTTTCTATTTAAAAAGCGCATAATCCAAATGCGCCTTAATTCGTTTAATATTATTTTAATGATAGGATATTTAGGATTGAATTATTATTATATTCAAAATTTTTCGAAACAATTAAGTGGTGTTGTTAGTTATGAGATAACAGCTATTTTTCCGTTTGTAGCAGCAATATTGACTTATTTGGCAATAAGAGCTATAGGAAAAGATGAAGTGTTAATTAGGAGTATGAATAGAATACGATAAAAATCGGAATAAAAAAAACATTATTTATTGTTACTACGAATCCTGTCAGGTTTTAAAAACCTGACAGGATTTTTAATTCAACAAACAACCCAATCAAAGTTCCAAAACCTGTTAGGGTCTGGAAGAAAGAAATAAAATATTTAAAAAATCTTCATATGCTCTGAGTCGGTGATCTTCTCGCAATAATGACATTTTATGGCCACCTTCTTTTTATTTACTACAGTAAATTTAGGTACAATACTTTCGTGATTTGTAATACATTTCGGATTACCACATTTCGCAATTCCTTTAATATTATCAGGAACTTCAACTACTTTCTTTTCAACTACTTTGTAATCTTTAATTATATTAAGTTTGGCTTCGGGAGCTACTAAAGCTATTTTATTAATATCATCATCTATAAAAAATATATCAGTTATTTTAATAATTGCTTTTAAACCAAGCTTCTTACTTTCAAAGTTAGACCCAACAGTCATTTGGGTTTTAATCTTATCTAATCCAAGTATATTTATAACTTTAAAAAGACTATTTGCAGGAATATGGTCGATTACCGTACCGTTTTTTATTGCACTTACCTGTAATTTTTTATCGTTCATTTCCATGGTTTATTATTTTTTAAGTCCTAAAATATGAGTGATAATAGCTTGACGAGTATAAACACCATTTAATGCTTGTGTAAAGTAATAAGCTTTCTTGTTTTCATCTACGTTAGTATGAATCTCATTTACTCTTGGTAATGGATGCAAAACCTTCATATTTGGTTTTGTATTTTCAAGCATGTCATTTTTTAGAACATAAGAGTTTTTAGTTTTCTCATATTCCATCGGATCAGAGAATCTTTCTCTCTGGATTCGTGTCATGTAAATAATATCTGCATGAGAGATTATATCAGAGAAATCCCGGTGTTCATAATACTTTAGTCCTTTTTTATCCAAAAATAACTTGTATTCATCCGGGATTTTCAACTCCTCCGGTGAAATAAAGTTGAACGTAGTATTAAACATCGACATTGCCTGGAGCAGCGAGTGCACTGTTCTACCATATTTTAAATCACCAACAAAATATACATTCAGATTATCAAGTGTTCCTTGAGTTTTTCTGATTGAATATAAATCCAATAATGTTTGTGTTGGATGTTGATTTGCACCATCACCGGCATTTACAATCGGCACACGCGATACTTCACTTGCCCAACGTGCACTTCCTTCAATAGGGTGACGCATAACAATCATATCGCTGTAATTAGCAACTGTCATGATAGTGTCTTTTAGCGATTCTCCTTTAGAAACACTTGATGAGCTGGAATCTGTAAATCCAATGAATTTTCCACCAAGACGGCTAATTGCACTTTCGAAACTTAAACGTGTACGAGTTGAAGGTTCGAAAAATAATGTTGCAATTACCTTATTATCCAAAAGGTTTTGATTTGGATTTTTTTCAAAATCAGTAGCAAGATCAAGGATTCTGAAGATCTCTTCTTTCGAATAATCCGTGATTGAAACTAAATGTTTGTTTTCCATTAATACGGGTTTTATTAGTTGTTTATAATTGATTTTATCTATTTTCTAACTTATTATTTTTATTATTGGTTCTTTTCCATTTAACTTAGTCTTCTAGTTTCTTGTTGCTAGTTTCTTGTTATTAATCTCATTCTTTTTCTCATTCTTATTGATATATTGACAACTAGCAACGTGTAACCAGCAACTAATTTACTAATTCACTAGTTTATTATTTAACTTTCCATTCATTCATCCATCTATCCATTTCCCCAATCTTCCATTTCCTATTTTCTCATTTTATAAATTAACCATTTAACCATTTAACCATTTATCTGTTATCTTGTTTCTAAAAATTCAATTTTCAAATTCTCTATCCGGTCAAACTTACTTAAAACCTTTTCTGTATCTGCTTTTCGTAAACTTATTGAAACAGAGCAGGAGAGATCAAATTTCTGATCGACTTGTTCAATATTTTCTTCTTTTAAAATTCGCATAATATCATTCATAGCAGGATATTCAAACTTTAATTCATAAATATCGTGTAATGTTTTTTTAATGATTTTTGCATTTTTTAAAGCTTCTTCAGAAGCTGTTTTGTATGCATTGATTAACCCGCCAACACCCAGTTTAGTGCCGCCAAAATATCGTATTACAACAATTAGTATATTGGTTAAATCGAACGATCTTATTTGTCCTAATATTGGTTTTCCTGCTGTGCTCGAAGGTTCTCCGTCATCATTTATACGGTAAATTTCTTTTTCGAGCCCAAGCATGTATGCATAACAATGATGGCGTGCATCATGGTAATCACTACGCAGTTTTTCCTGTATTTTCTTAATTTCTTCTTCTGATGATACAGGATAAGCAAAGGCAAGAAATTTACTTCCACGGTCTTTAAATAAACCTTCCGATGGTTTACTAATGGTTAAATATTCGTCTACAAACTCTGCCATTTACGTTTTCGATAAAATATAGATTGCCAACAATGCTATAATAATTCCTACCCAGTTAATCTTCAGAAATTTTTCTTTAAACACAATTAATCCAATAATAACTGATAATGCTATTACACCAAGATTATTAATTCCAAACACAATCGAGCCGTCTAAAGTATTTCCTAAACTGTTTTTATAATTTAAAGCTTTAATAAGAAAGTATATTGAACCGTAATTACTTATGCCTAAAACAATTCCCCACAATAGAATTTTCTTATTTAATAATTCTTTAAATGATGTTCTTCGTAAAAGCTTTGTTATTAATCCTGATATTGCAGACATTGCAAATAGAATCACTGTAAATAATGGTAATATGTCATCTGCAACAAAATTATGTTGAGCATATTTTACAATGGAATCTACAAGTCCCATACTTAAAAACAGAATAATAGGTATGTAGATATTTCGTGGATCGAACTCAACTTTTCTTTTTCGATAAACAGAAAGAAATACTGCCAGTATTGCCATAATAATACCAATTGCCTTAAGGTTGGTTAAAACATCTAAGGGATCAATAATAATTGAAACTGCAATTGGAATAATAACTGACATTTTATTTGAAACCGAAGTAATGGCAATACCAACAATTTGCGATGATTTGGCAATAAGCACAAACGTCATGATAAATAAAATCCCAATAATAATAGAGTAGGGGAACCATGCATTTTTATAGATTGAGAAAATATCGACTTGAGTTTTTGTAAGTAATAATCCCAGAATAGCAGCAGTAATATAATTAATAATGATAACATTGAAAGTGTTAATCTTAAATCTTTCAAGGAATTTGAAGATTATATAAATCGCGGCTGATGAAAGGATACTAAATACTACAAAAATCATAATCGTTCACTATTGCACAAAAAAAACAGGTTTCTAAAAAAGAAACCTGTTTTTCGGGGTCAATTGAC
>JAUVUS010000197.1 GCA_030600865.1 Bacteroidales bacterium
AGATGCTTTGAAAATGCAACAAAATCATCTTTATAATTTAATTCTATAGTTGCATTCCACATACTTATTTTCATTCTTTTATCAGGAATGTCTGTTACTTCAACCATTGGTACTTCCTGAATATAGCTTCCATTATTTGCAGGTTCAAGACCAATTTTTTTGTACTCTTTTACCAAAAATGCAACAGCTTTTTCTTCTCCAATAGTAAAGGGCTTTCTTCCCTGGAAATCATCAGAGGCAAATTCCGTTACAATTCGAGTCATATCTTCTTCATTAATAGTCGATTCAGCTTTTTTAAAATCGGAGCAAGAAGAAAATATAGCGATTACAATTGAAAATAATGAAATTAAAAAATAGTTTTTCATGGTTGTTTTAATAATAAGATGGAATGTAAGATTGTATTATTTTAGAATGCTCGAAAGTACTGAATAATTCATCAATATTGAAATATTGTAAACAGATATTTTGTATTTTTATTTTCCTCCAAATTCCATTAAATAGGCTTTTATAAAACCATCGATATTTCCATCAAGTACATCTTGAACGTTACCAACTTCAAAATTTGTTCTTACATCTTTAATTATTTTGTAAGGATGTAGTACATAGTTTCTGATTTGGGATCCCCATTCAATTTTTTTCTTTTCGCCTTCAATTTTTGCTCTTTCATCCATTTGCTTTCTTAACTCTAATTCATATAATTGAGATTTAAGCATTCGTAAGGCGTTCTCTTTATTATTTAATTGAGATCTGGTTTCCTGATTTTCAATAACTATACCAGTTGGGGCATGTCTGAGTCGCACCGCTGTTTCTACTTTATTTACATGCTGTCCTCCGGCACCACTCGAACGAAATGTATCCCATGTAATATCAGCAGGATTTATATTAATTTCAATGGTCTCGTCTACAACAGGAGATACAAAAACAGATGCAAAAGATGTATGTCGCCGGTTGGCTGAATCAAATGGAGACAAACGAACCAATCGATGAACGCCGTTTTCGCTTTTTAAATATCCGTAAGCAAATTCACCAACAAATTCTAAAGTTACAGTCTTTATCCCTGCAGTATCACCCACTTGATAATTTACTTCTTTAACTTTATAATTGTTTCGTTCTCCCCAGCGAATATACATACGCATAAGCATTTCTGCCCAATCGTGACTTTCTGTTCCCCCGGCACCTGGATTTATTTGTAAATATGCCCCTAAACTATCTTCATCGTTTCGAAGCATGTTTTTAAGTTCCAGATTTTCGATTAAGTCAAGCGTTTTAACATATTGGTTCTCAACTTCAGATTCTTCAATTCCTCCTTCTTTAAAGAAATCGATAGCAACAATAAGTTCCTCAACCTGTGTTTCAATTTCCTTAAAAGAATTGGTCCATTCTTTTAATCTTGAAATAAGTTTTAACTGTTTTTCTGCTTTTTGGGGATCGTCCCAGAAGTCTGGTTCCTGGGTTTTTTCTTCTTCTTCTTCTATTCTAATTAATTTATTTTCGATGTCAAAGATGCCTCCTCAGCGCTTCCTGGCGCTTTTCAATATCTTTTAATTGTTCGGTGGATATCATTATAGTAAAATTATATTATCAAGGTGCAAAATTAGTAATTATGATAGGATTCTCAAATATTGTAGGGATATAAAAAAAGGGAGCAAAAGCTCCCTCTATATTTTAATGAGTACTATTTTTTAGTATCCACTATTTTCAAGTTTTTCCATTTCTTTATCGAAAGTTTCTTTATACTTTTCGTAATCGTAATCAATTTTTAAACGTTGATCTCTGGAAAGTTTATTATTTAAAGCTTCTTCTAAAGCATCAACACTCATTTCAATAGCTACATAGGTTTTGTAACGACCTTCTTTTGTGATGGTTTGCTTTTCGCAAATTACTTTGATGTTGTTTAATTGTTGATTTAAAACTTCGCGGGTTAAAGACTCAAATCTTTCTTCCACTTCTTCAACATTGTTAAATTCTCTTGAATTTACATAATTGTCTGTAGTTCCTTTAATAACTGTTTGTATTAAACCGGCTAAATCAGCTTTTACATTACTCATAGCTTTTTTACGCGCAGTTACCTGATCAGAGCTTTCGCCAATAGAGTTTGCACGGAAGTTGCTTTTATCACTTCTGTAGTCAGGACCTGAACAATAAACCTCAATTAAAGTTTCATTTTTAACATTAGAAACATCTTCTTTTGATTTACAGCTCGTAAATGTGCTTCCAAAAATAACAGCACCTGCTAACAGTAAACCTAATGGTTTGTAAATTTTTGTTTTCATAATTTCGAATTTTAGAATTTAATAATTAATTGTAATTTAATCTTATAAATTTATTTTCCTGATATTTGGTATTAGTTCATTTTTAATTTTTAGTTCTGCCTTTGAAATTGCATCTTGGGCTGCTATTTCAAAACTCCCTGATTTTATTCCCTTTACATTGTTTATTACGTCATTATAAATTTCCATTTCAGAATTTGCATTGGTGATAGAAATATTACAATTCAAAAATGCTGTGTGTAAATTATGCTTATCAAGTTTTGTTCCTTTAACTACTTCAGAATTTATTTTAATAAAAACATCAGCAATTTCTTTATCATTTGTAAATGAGAAAAAGTTTTCCGATAATTCCTCTTTAAATAATTTTGTTATTGGTTGATTTGAGTTGATATTTCCAAGAAATATTTCTTGCGACTCAAGATAAGCAAATATTTCTTTAACTACAATATTTAAATTACCATAAGGTTTATTACCTCTTTCATTAAATAAGTTCTTTAACAGATTATCCGGAGCATCTTCTCCAAAATAAACATCTGTATTTAACTCTGCTTTAACAATTTGAGTTCTTCCTTTGGGAGCCATATTTGCTATAGTACATTCAGCTTTTCCACTATTCAAAGAAATAACATTTTCTGTTTCATTTATGTTTAAATCAGGAAACGAAAATGTAACAGGTAAATTAGAAATATTTTGTGTTTCCAAATCAGTCTTTAGTTTAACTTTAACATAAACAGGTTCGTTGTTGGAAGATAGCGCTTGTAATGTGTAAACCTTTTTTTCAGGAACAATACGTATTCTGCTAAAAATGCCTTGAATAGACTGATAAACAGTATTGTCAAGATAGATTTTGCCATCCAAAGTGAATACTGATAAATCTTCACCAATATATTTTTTTATCGCATCAAAAGCTTTAACATAATAAATTAATGCATTATTAATATCGTATTCTTTTTCAGCTTCCTGTGCTTTTTCGAAAAAGTCCTTTGATAGATTTTTTGCTCTATCTAATCTTTCCCGCTTTTTTCTTTGATAATCAGCTTTTGATAATCTGTAATAAACCCAATATTCTTCTTTATCTTCCCACGAATCAACTATCTCATATCCTTCGATATCGTCTTTTGCCGCCATTTTTATTTGGGCCTCATAAGTTTCTTTATATCCTGAATTATCTTCAAACTGGCTTAGAATGGAATTGCTCGATATTTTAACTGAAATTTCGGAAATGATATCTGCCAATGCATTGTTTTTGGCTATTTGAATATAATCTGCATTAAATTCAATTTTACTTGATTTGCCAATTCCAATATAATAGTTATTATCTACCGGGCGATTGCTTATCCATTTGGGTTTTCGTTTCGATCCGGCTTTTGATTCTCCTAAATTCACAAAGAAAATAATGGAGAGAAAAAGTATAAATGATATTTTAAATTTATGAATCATTTTGTTATAATCTTATATGTAAAACTACTTAAATCTTTTCAAAATGCTTATTGATTACACTTTTCAATAATTGTTGAAACCATATCAAATACCTTGCCATTTTCAAATCCTTTTGAAGTTGCAAATCGCACAAGCTTAGATTTTATAGTATATTCATCCTTATCTTTTATTGTTTTAAGTTTTTTTATTAACTCGCTTTCTAAAAGCTTCTCATATTCCGTTTCAGGAATTTCATCTAAGGCATATTTAATATATTCGTAAGGGATATTTTTTTGTTTTAGGGTGTATTCAATTTTTATTTTGCCCCATTTATTAAAGCGAAATTTATCTTTTGCAAAAAACAAAGTATATCTTTGTTCGTTAATAAACTGGTCTTTAATTAATAGATTAATTACTGTATCATGATCTTTAGTTGGGAGCTTCCAGTCATAAAGCTTTTTTCGAATATCAAATACGCACTTTTCCTGTCCTGCACAGAGGGCTTGTGCTTTAAGTATTGCTTTTTTTATCGATGTTGGTTTTTTTGAGTTTGACACAATATTTTATTTTAAAATACCCCTTAATATTCGATCTTTTCCGTTTATATCTTTTTTAAGCGAGATATCCCGGAAAGCTCTTTCTTCAAGCAATAATGCCGTTTCTTTTCCAAACGACTCATTTACTTCGAAATAGATTTTCCCTCCCGGATTTAAATGATTCATTCCAAAATCAATTATAGCCTTATAAAAAAGTAATGGGTTATTGTCAGAAACAAATAACGCCAATTCTGGTTCAAAATCAAGAACGTTTTTATGCATTAGTTTTTTTTCTTTTTCAGTTATATACGGAGGATTGCTAACAATAATATCGAATTTTTCATTTAGCTGAGTATCGGAGTTCAAAATATCAAGTTGCATGATCTGGATATCGACAGTATTTAATTTGCTATTTTTCTTTGTAACTGTTAACGCTTCACTTGATATGTCGGAGGCATATACAACCGATTCCGGAAGATTTTTCGCGAGTGATATGGCAATACATCCACTTCCTGTACCAATATCTAAGATTCTGTTGTATGTATCAGGATTTTCTTTTATAATCCAATCGACCAGTTCTTCTGTTTCCGGGCGTGGAATTAATACACCGGGAGTTACATTAAAAGTTAAATTATAAAATATGGTTTCCCCCAATATATACTGTATCGGTTTATATAACTTTAAATCACTAATTATATTAAGAATGTTTTGATATGAATCTTCCAGTATTTCAACATCTTGTGAAATAAGGAGCTTTGTTCTTGAATAATTAAATAATTGTTCAAAAATTAAGTAAACGAAACTATCAATTTCACTCATTGGATAAAATTCTTTTAATTCGGATTTTATGAATGAAATTACTTTCTTTATGTTAATATTTGAAGCCATTGCTCAAATTTAAATAATTTGTATGATCAATAGAACAGTTCACGAAAAATATATGCAACGATGCATCGATTTAGCAAGGTTGGGAAGTGGAAATACTGCTCCAAACCCTATGGTGGGCTCTGTAATTGTATATAATGGTAAAATAATTGGCGAAGGATTTCACAAAAAACACGGTGAATCACATGCCGAAGTAAATGCTGTTAATTCTGTTAAAGATAAAAGTTTAATAAAGAAAGCTACTTTATATGTAAATCTTGAACCATGTTCTCATTTTGGAAAAACTCCGCCTTGTGCAAATTTAATTGCTGGTTTAGGTATTCCTAAGGTTATTATTGGTTCAATTGATACTGCTGCTCATGTTTCGGGAAAAGGAATTCAAATCCTGAAAGAGGCGG